>NZ_CP048222.1:900000-1132500 GCF_010119975.1 Rhodocytophaga rosea | reverse complement strand
TGTTTGGGTCCATAGCCATTAAACCAGTATGTAAAAAACGCTTATAATACCGGATAGAATCTATCGGGCTCATCAACGTATCTATGGAACCCTGCCAGGAAAATACCCGCATAGGAACACGTTTGTTCAGAATAATCTGAATAGAATCTTCATTGTCAGGATAACGCTCTTTTAATTCTTTATACCGTTGCGAACGTTTGACTACCCGTTCAATATATCCTTCTATTTCCTGAAAATTCTTGTTCGCCCAGGGATTACGCCCTTCCCAATGCTTATTAAATCGTTGCTGTAACAAAGTCATATGTTCAGTTACTGCCTGCTCTGCATACTCTTGTATCCGGGAATCGATGGTTGTGTATATTTTCAATCCTTCGGTATAGAGATTCTTATCATTTTCCTGTGCCCACCTTAGTAATTCTCGTTGAATATAGCCCCGGAAATAAGTAGCCAGTCCCTGGTTTTGATTTTCTACTTCATAATTTAATGTGACTGGTTCGTTTAAGTAAAGCTGATATGAAGATTCATTCAGGTAATCATACCTGTGCATTTTATTGAGTACCACATTACGTCGGTTTAATGCGTTTTCGGGATGATTGATTGGATTAAAAATATTTGGATTATTGAGCATTCCTATGAGTAAAGCCGCCTCAGGAATGTTAAGGTCTGACGGAGGTTTTTTGAAAAAGGTTTTAGCAGCCGATTTAATTCCGTATGCATTTCCTCCGAATGGCACGGTATTAAGATAAAGGGTAATGATTTCTTTTTTTGTATAGTTTTCTTCCAGATTAATAGCTGTAATCCATTCTTTGGTTTTTATGATGAATGTGTTGAGGAGTGGAATATTATCCAAATGACCAGTATTTTTATCCTCCCGCATGTCATATAAATTCTTGGCCAGCTGCTGGGTAATGGTGCTGCCGCCTCCTTCATCGAGTTGTAATAAGAGAATGGATTTAAACAGAACACGTCCCAGACTCCGGGCATCTACACCTGAGTGTTTTTCGAAGCGGACATCTTCTGTAGCAATGAGGGCATTGATAAGGTTAGGAGAAATTTCTTCATACGCTACCGGAGTGCGGTTTTCTTTAAAATATTTCCCCAGCAGTACACCATCGGCAGAATATACTTCGGAAGCCAGATCATTACGGGGATTATCGAGCACTTTGAAGCTGGGCATAGGGCCAAATAAGCCGAGCAGATCAATACTTACAGCAAACAGATATAAAAGACCTAACAGCCAGGCAGCCAGAAAGCTGATCCACATCTTTTTAATGACAGATTTATAATTGCCCTGTTCTGCCTGTATGTATTTTGGCGGAAGTAAACGCATCCGGTTGTATTTGAGCGCAATTTAGGGAATATAGCTGTAGAATTGTTAATTCCCTTCACCTACATACTACTTTGGTGCTGTACAGAAACAGGCTTATATAAAGCTTTCAAGTAAGATGTATAAGGTTTTTAACAGGAACTGCGTATTATTTTCGTTTAAACAGAGATTCTACAAAGGTCTGCCGGTTGAAAATTTGCAGGTCTTCCACTTTTTCGCCTACGCCTATATATTTGACAGGGATTTTAAACTGGTCGGAGATGCCAATCACTACCCCACCTTTGGCAGTGCCATCTAATTTGGTAATAGCCAGAGCATTCACTTCTGTTGCCCTGGTAAATTCTTTGGCCTGAATAAATGCATTTTGTCCGGTACTGCCATCCAGTACAAGCAGTATTTCATGAGGCGCATCTGGAATCACCTTTTGCATGACCTTTTTGATCTTGGATAGTTCATTCATCAGGTTTACTTTGGTGTGCAAACGCCCGGCAGTATCAATAATGACCACATCTGCATTTCTGGCTACTCCTTCTCTCACCGCGTCATAGGCTACCGAAGCCGGATCTGTGTTCATGCCATGCGAAATAACCGGTACACCCACCCGGTTTCCCCATAAAATTAACTGGTCTACGGCAGCAGCCCGGAAGGTATCGGCTGCACCTAAAACTACTTTATTACCTGCTTTATGAAATTGTGAAGCCAGCTTACCAATGGTGGTGGTTTTTCCAACCCCATTTACGCCTACTACCATAATTACATAAGGTTTGGCTGAAGTGGCAGTAAAATAAGATTTTACATCTTGTGCATTATTTTCAGAGAGAAGCTTGGCAATTTCTTCTTTCAGAATGCGGTCGAGTTCAGAAGCATTCATGTATTTATCTACACTAACCCGTTCCTCAATGCGCTTAATGATCTTGAGCGTGGTTTCTACCCCTACATCAGAAGTAATAAGGATTTCTTCGAGTTCGTCGAGTACTTCTTCATCTACTTTCGATTTTCCAATCATGGCTTTCCCCAGCTTGGAGAAAAAATTATCTTTGGTTTTTTCGAGGCCTTTGTCCAAAGATTCTTTTACTTCTTTGTTGTCTTTATCCTTGGAAAAAAAGTCAAACAGTCCCATATCTGATTCAGGTTTAAGGATGGTGGTTAAACTCTGGTGATGTAAAAGTTTAACAGCAGTTTAATGACAATTATATGAATTAAGTTCCAGCAAAGGAAGGCTTAATAAGTATATACTTAAAGTGATAATAACACCTGTTATTAATAGGTATTCGTTTCAATTATTTATAGTAAACTACAAACAATAAAAAAGTCCCTCTAAGGGACTTTTAATAGTATCTGTAAATGAAAATATTAACCGTTGGATTTGAGTGCATCCTGTACCTGATCCAAAGGCACCATTTCTTCTTTGAAGGTATAGGCTCCGGTTTTTGGAGATTTTACAGCTTTAATAATTTTAGCGAAGTTTTTGCCGCCACCTTCTTTTTTTAATGTTGCAACTACCTTTTTAGCCATGATTTTGGAAGTTTACATTGATTTTGAAAATAGACAATTGTAATGATTAATTTTCAAAATCAATTAATGGGTTATTTAATTTCTTTATGCGATGTAACCTTTTTCAGATAAGGGTTATATTTTTTTAACTCCAACCGTTCTGTTGTATTTTTCCGGTTTTTGGTGGTGATGTACCTTGACATGCCTGGCACATCGGAGTTCTTCTGCTCTGTACATTCCAAAATCACCTGGATTCTGTTTCCCTTTTTAGCCATTATCTTCGATGAGTAATAGTTGTTATTCCTTGAATTAAAAATTAAGAGCGCAAAGATAGATAAAAGTAATCAACAATTGAAAACCGGAAACTAAAAATTTTTATAAAATTATCTGTTTACCTGCACTTTGCCAGAAATAAATGAGGATAGATCACTAATAGTCCGGATTTTCAATTGCTGCGCTTGGTCGTTTCGCATCAGCAGGGCATATGTATTATTAAACCCAAGCGGAGGCAGCCAGCGGATGTTATATTGTTTCTGATATTGCTCATTTACAAAGTTATATACAGTAGCAGAATCGTTTTTTAATGATTTGTGTAACAGATGCTTTTGTTTAAGAATTACTTCCAGTCCTGTTCCAGAATATTCCGGATACAGATCGATTGCACCGGCTTGTAAGGCTTCAAAACAGATCTGTGTACCGCCCATTCCTGCCCTCACTTCTGCCGCAAGTTCGGTATGTCCTTCGATAAGTTGTGCAATTATTTCTGCCAGGATATATTGTTCGGTAAAGATTTTTGAGCCAATCCGGATTATACCAGCTTTACCAGAAGCAGCAGGGTTAAGCAGCCCTAAACTATCCAGATAAAGGCTGGCAACACTGGCCGGAGATTTTTTCAGGACATCAACCTGGTAATTCAGTTCAATAATAGATTGGTCAGTGAATTTGCGTGAGAGTTTTTCCAGTACAGGTTGCAATTCAGGATAGCGGTTGAGTACTTCCTGCCGCACAGTGATACCTGCCTGGTAATCTGGAAAATGACTTTTATCATCTTCAAGCGTGGCTAATCTAAATTCCCGGATACGTCCATCGGTGGAATAGCCACTAATTACATCTACTGCACCGGCATGTAAAGCATTATACATCAGGCCTGATTGTATCACTACCGTATTTAGTTTTAGTGCATATGATTTTTGTAAGCCAGGATATCCTTCCGACATACCCATAAATTCGGGGGTAAAACCTGCCCGGAAAGATGTTTGGAAGGAAGAAAAAAGCAGTAAGGCAGTACTTCCAGCTATTACAATCCATATACTAAACCAGGAACGGGACCTGATTTTATACAGATTCAATTGTTGAATCCAGGCCAGTAAAAGATCCAATATAATGGCCAGCAGGGCAGCAGGTATTGCGCCTGCCAGTATCATAGCTGTATTATTGAGGGCAATGCCTCCGAAAATAGTTTCGCCCAGACCACCAGAGGCAATAAGGGCAGCCAGGGTAGCTACGCCTACATTAATAACCGTAGCCGTGCGGATACCGGCAAAAATAGTGGGCATGGCCAAAGGCAGCTGTACCTGGGTGATCAATTGCCATTTAGATAAGCCCATACCCAGCGCCGCTTCCGTTACCGATGGTTCTACTTCCCGAATGCCGGTAAAAGTATTGCGGACAATGGGAAGAAGTGCATATAAAAATAAAGCGACAATGGCAGGTAAGGCACCAATTCCTAATACAGGAATCATAAATCCTAATAATGCCATGCTGGGAATGGTTTGCAGGATGCCTGTTATAGAAAGCACCACTGAAGCTGCCTTTCGGGATTGTATACACAAAATACCCAGTGGAAGACCAACACCAACCGCTGCTGCTACCGAAGCGATAGTAAGACCAATATGTTCCAGGGTTTGCCTTCCTAAAGCAAGCGAATTTTCAGCGAGGTAGGATAAGAGGCCATCTGCCATGGATTGTAATTTGTTGCGCTAATTACTGACTTATCACTACCAACTTATGTGTGATCAGTGATTTTTATTGTGTAGCAGCAAGGTATACATTCCTGGCAGAAGTGTTTTATTAAGATCTAATTCTTTTGGAAGGAACCTTGAGCAATAGTTGTTTTCGCAAAGCTTATATCAATAATAAAGGTGAGAACTCCTGCTGCCCGTTTGATTAAGCAACTATTTGATTTCTAGTCATGGGTGGAAGCTTGAAATAGGTGAGGAAACGCCACAACCATTCTACCGGACCATATTGGAATCTGGAAAGCCACCATTTACTAAATAGTACCTGTGCTATAAAAATAGGAATCGTGAGGGCAGTGGCAGCTGCTACACCCATTTTAAAAAATAAGCCTAATCCGTATCCCTGAAACAGGAGCAGGCCAATGGCAGTTTGCAGCAAATAATTGGTAAGCGCCATTTTTCCAACAGGGGCCAGTAATGATAATTTATTTGTCCATACTGGGTTAGTAAACAATAAAGTTACACCAGCGATATAGAAGAAAGTCAAAGCGGCATTGGCTGAATCATAAAGACCACCACCCATTATATTCATATACGGATTATCTTGTAGTTGCAGCAAAGGCATAACCGCCGCAAAAATAATGATAGCTATACCAATCAATCCCAGAGTAGCGAATCCGCAGTACTTAAATAGTTTTTTGAAAAAAAGCTTATGCTGGGCAAGTTTTTCAAATAATTTCCGGCGACCCATGTATAAGCCCATCAGAAAATAGCCTAATGTCATATAAATTCTTCCACTCATTACCTGAAACTCTGCTTTATCTTTAAATCCATAGAAATTGGCTATCAGGTTTTCGGAATAAGATCCTTTGGTAATCACATCATAGTATTGCCGGGCAGTTGTTTCATCAGGCTTTTGCTGTTGAGCGGCAGCTGAATCAGGTTTGGCAGTAACAGCCCTGTAAATTTCAGTTATTCTTCCGGGTGTATTGAGTATTAACAGCACAGCTACGATCAATAAGACTTTGGTGGAAATATTGTGAAAAAGCAGCATGACAAAACCCAGTATTACATAAATGGTAAGAATATCTCCCCGCCAGTGCAGGTGATGGATGGTGCCAATAATTCCTAAAATCACGAGTCGCCAGGCATATCTTCCAAAGAAATTACCTCCTTTCGATTTGGCTTGCTCGAGTTGAAGTGCAAAGCTCAATCCAAACAGAAATGAAAAAATCGCATAGAATTTTCCCTGAACTAGGATACCACTGATGGCATTCGCAATATTATCAATTACACTTCCGGATTGATAGACTTCATTTGGCAAAGGTCCGGCTGCAAATTCATTGGATAAATGGGCGAGTAAAATACCAAATAGTGCAAACCCCCGCAAGACATCCAGTACCTGAATCCTTTCTTTTACAGTCCGGACCGGAGATGCAGATAGCGTAAGAGTTTGAGCAGTCATAAATTTTGATAGAACGACAAATGATAGGTGGATAACAAAAAAGCGGTGTATTCATAGCAAAAGCATGCCTGCCATTCTAAAGATTAATTTAGAATTTACCATACAACTTAGTGCTGAACGTATGTGAAATTAACGCTCAAGGTTGAAAACCAAATGATTACTACACAGAAGGAAAAATTAAGGGGCTATTGGTAAAAAGGTAAAGTATTCTCTGAGAAACCATATGTAAAGAATACTCCGGATAGCAAAGAGGAAAATTATACCTGTTTGATTCTTTGTCCGGCATGTTCATAATTGCCTTTGGCTGAACTCAGTTTTCCGGCTTTACCTAAACCAAAAGCAGGCATGTTATGATAAATGGTTTCATAATTTCCGGCTGCTACTTTGTAGGTTTCGTGCCATATTCCTACATCCCCATTACTTTTTACATGTTTGTTGAAGGCAACCCAGGCAGGAAAATGTTCAGCATCTCTGCTTCTGGCATAGGCTTCCAGTTTTTCAAAAGATTCCCAGTATTGGACCATTATGGTAGTACGGCCAAACCAGTTTTCTGCACCCAGAAACCCATATTCCGGATGTACTTGTAATTCTTTAATCATTCTGGGCATAGCCGCCGCCACAGGAAACCATTTATGAAATTTCCAGAAACGATTCACACGCATTCCAATCAGGAATACAACGAAATCGTGCTCCATCCTGGCAGTCATTCGTTCGGTGATGATTGCACTCATATCAGGGTTGAGTTTTAAAAATAGTATCTATAAAATGATAACGATAAACTATTTACGTTTCTGGTTGCAATCCTGGCAGGTGCCTTGTACAAGTAAGCTGGTTTCGGAAAGGCTATATCCGGCAGGCAGGGAAATGCTGGGGATGAGTACGCTATCCAGGCAATTGGTTAAGCCACAGGTCATACATTTAAAGTGTACATGCTCATGGTGATGCTCAGTATGGCTGCATTTTTCTTTACATAAGGCATATTTGGTTACGCCTTCATCATCCAGAACTTTATGAATTAAGCCTTTATCTAAAAAAGTTTTTAAGGTCCGGTAAACGGTTACACGGTCAAAGTCTTCGTGAATGGTTGATTCAATGTCTGCATGGGATAAGGCAAAATTGCGCTGCAAAAACAGGTCGAGAATTTCCTCCCGGCAGGAAGTGTTTCTTAAGTCATATTCTTTTAAAATATTTTTTATTTCGTTTTGCATAACCAGCCGCTAAATCTACTTTAAAGATACATAATATTCATATAAACACTAGTCAGCCCTTTTTGATTTCAATGAACACACTATTTTTAGAGAGTAGAAACCAGAGGCTGGTGTTCAGAATGTAAAATAAGTACCATATTTGTCTTTTCTTGCCAGACAAAAAATAACAATATAGTGCTTTCCTAATAACTAGCTTTCAATCTATAACTTCTTGTAGAAATGGTTTCTGCATTTACCCCTAGTGATATTTACTTTATGAATGAAGCTTACAAACAAGCGTTGCTGGCACTAGCAGAAGAAGAAATTCCGGTAGGCGCAGTGGTAGTATGCGGAAATCAGATTGTAGCCAGAGCATATAATCAGACAGAAAAACTGCATGATGTAACAGCCCATGCCGAAATGCTGGCTATTACGTCGGCTGCCAATTATTTACACGGAAAATACCTTAACGCTTGTACGTTGTATGTAACATTAGAACCTTGCCTGATGTGTGCCGGTGCCCTCGCCTGGGCACAAATCGGCAGGCTGGTATATGGAGCTTCTGATATGAAGAGAGGATATTCTTTGATGCCTCATCTGGTATTACATCCTAAAACCAAAGTACTCCGGGGAATTATGGCGGAAGAAAATGAGCTTTTACTTTCAGAGTTTTTTCGAAAATTGAGGAACTAATCTATTTTTGTGCCGTTGTTCAATTAACTTTAACCCTAAAACTACTCATAAAAACTATGGCCTTCGAATTAGCGCCCCTGCCTTATGCTCCCGATGCTCTGGAGCCTCATATTGACAAACAAACCATGGAAATTCATCATGGTAAACATCACCAGGCATATGTAACCAACCTGAATAATGCAGTAAAAGGAACTGACCTGGAAAACAAATCCATCGATGAATTACTCAAGAATATAAGCAAACATCCGGCAGCAGTCCGCAATAATGGTGGCGGACACTTTAATCATACTTTTTTCTGGAAAACGCTTAAAAACAACAACGGTGCCAAACCTGCCGGTGCTTTGGCCGAAGCCATCACTAAGAAATTTGGTTCTTTCGATGCATTTAAGGAAGAATTCGCTAAAGCAGCCACCACTCGTTTCGGCTCTGGCTGGGCTTGGCTGATCGTAGATAGCAATGGCGATTTAGCTGTAACTTCTACACCTAATCAGGATAATCCCCTAATGGATGTAGCAGAAAAACAAGGCAAACCATTATTGGGTCTGGATGTGTGGGAACATGCCTATTACCTCAGATACCAGAACCGCCGTCCGGATTACATTACTGCTTTCTGGAATGTGGTAAACTGGGATGAAGTAAGCAAGAATTACGAAGCTGCCAAGAAATAATTTTTAAGTATTTAGCTTAGCATTATAAAAGACGTCTATATGGCGTCTTTTTTGTTTTCTGAGAAACAGGTATCAAAGAATCACAGGCAAAATAATGGACCCATACAGCTTATATTCAACAAATTACTTGTGCTTTTGCAATCAATTATTAAATAGTTTTTCTTACATTATGAATAAAAAAAATACTATATTTGTTAAGAGCGGTTTACCTTCCGGCCTGTTTATAATTAAATCAGTATAAGTGGTTGCCTGTGCATGTATTTTTCTTTGTGATCGCCCTTGTTTTACCACTGCAGTATTAACTTCATATTTATATATTCATCTATATCATAGTGCTACTCCTCTGATTGCTAGCCGGTTGACAGATGATTTCAATACGCTTTATATTCATAGAATTTTGCTGAGCTAAAGAGACCAGTAAAATAAAGGAATTCTTTATTGCACGCCTGTATACATATCAATATGTTAAAACGCTACGGTCCTATCCATGAAAAAACTGCTTGCCCGAATTGTACCTGTTGAGAAGGAGGAAAAAATTCCTGTAGCTCTTTTGCTGCTATGGGGACTATTTATAGGGATTGCCCTGGTTACATTTAATGTAGGTACCACTACCTTGTTTCTAAACAAATTCGGCTCATCAGAATTGCCGCTTGCCTTCATCATATCCGGCCTTTTGGGAATTGCCGCCACTAGCTTGTTTGCCAGTTTACAGAATCTGGTGGCCTATACTAAACTGGCAGTAGGTTGCTTTGCTTTTTTTCTGCTGATCACAGTCGGTTTATATATTGGCATAGTTGTTCGCCCGACAGAATGGGTGGTTTTTTTTGCTTTTAGTTGTAGTATACCTATCAGTTCGGTGGTGATGTTAATTTTCTGGGGCACCGTTTCCAGAATTTTTGATGCCCGTCAAAATAAGCGGCTTTCTATTGGAATTGATGCTGGTATCACATTAGCCGCCATGACGGTCTGTTTTGCTATTCCTGTACTGCAACAAGTATTGCTAACGGAACTAAGGTATTTTATTTTGACAAGCAGTATTAGTCTTGGTTTTGCCAGTATTGCGCTGCTGCTATTACTTAACCGGTTCTCCTTACTGGCAGAGTTACAGGTAAATGCCCAGTACATACATGCACATAATAACCTTACCTCCCTGTTTCATAACAAATATTTTATCCTGCTCACTTCCTTTTGTTTTGTATCTGCGCTGGCCATTGCCTATTTAAACTTTTCTTTTCTTACGCTTACGGCGGCATATTATAAAAATATCGATGATCTGAGTGGATTTCTGGCAGTTATTAATGGAGTGATCATCTTCTTAGCTTTTGCAATAAAAACATTTTTAAACAGGCGTATTATTGATACCTATGGTCTCAGGATCAGCCTCCTTATTCTCCCGGCTGTGCTGGCGGTATTTACAATGATTGCCTTAATTGTAGGATTCCGCTTTGATTATCAGAATCCGGAAAACAGGTACTTTGTGTTATTCTTTGTAGCCATTGCTTTTTCAAAAGTGATGGCTGATGTTTTCCAGGAAGGATTAGAGTCTCCGGCTTTCCGGTTTTTTCTCTTACCCATTGACGCTGCTCTGCGTCCGGATATTCAGGTGAAAACAGAAGGGATTGTTAAAAATTTAGCTGTATTTACGGCAGGTTTGTCATTGGCTGGTTTGGGGTTACTAGCCTATTTTCATGTCATACATAGTGGCTTTATTCTCTTGCTCATCAGCGCTGCCTGGATATTTGTAGGCATTCGTTTGTACATGAGTTACCGGGAAGTGTTAAAAAATACCCTGGAAAAACAACAACGATCTGTGAAGACAGCAAAATCTGGCACAGCCGGTATTGTAAGTCAGATTGAACAGAAACTTCAAAATATTCCCCTTGAAAAGCTACCGGAGTACCTGAATGTATTACAGATATTAAATCCAGGCGCATATAAAAAAGCCATTATCCAACTGCTCAACAATGATAACGATACTATTCAGCAAATGGCTTTGCTGCAAGCCCAGGAACTCTGCCTATTGGATGCTATTCCGATTTTGAATCGAATTATGCTTTCCAAATACTTTCCGGTACTAAAAAATTCCGGGCTGATTACAAAAGTATATGGTACCTTAAGAGGGGCAGAATACAGGCTGGAAAAACTCAAATATATTGAGCAACTCACCTATTCTAAACTTACCCATGAAAGGCGTTTTGGAGCTGCATTAAGTGCATATGCCGATGAAAACATGAAAGCGAAATTGCTTAATAAATTATTCAGAGATGCAAATGAAGGGGTGCGTTACCAGGCGGTGGCTTCTGCTGCCGGTTCTAAAAATCCGGATCTGCACAATAGTTTGATAGAAAAACTGGATTTTCCCTTATATAGCAATGCAGCAGTATCAGCCTTGATTGCTACCGGGGAACTAGTATTTTCTGCCCTGGAATCAGCTTTTTATATGACAGGTCAGGAAGAGAAAATCCAGTTGCGTATTATTCAGATTTATGGAAGCATTGGTACAGTAAAAGCGGTAGAATTGCTGTTGAAAAAGCTGAACTACCCCAACCAGAATATCATTTCGGCTACGTTGGATGCGCTTAGCCAGTCTAATTTTAATGTAAATGCGGCTCAGTCACTCTTATTGAAGAGAGAACTGGAAGAACTATGCAATACCCTTGCCTGGGATATGTCGTTTTACCTGGACTTGCAGCGGGAGGGAGGTTCTAAATTGCTGGTGCAGGCCGTGGAATCGGAAATTGCCAACAATCGCCACACTATCTTTAAACTGCTGGCTTTACTCTACGATCCCACCTCTGTGGCATTAGTGCAAAAAAACATCAATAGCGGAGATGTTGAAGCAGTAGAATTTGCTACAGAATTACTCGATGTTTTTCTGGCTGAAGAAAGCAAGCAAATGCTGCTGCCTATCCTGAATGATATGCCCTATCCTGATAAATTAGAGCGGCTGCAAAGTTCTTTTCCAACTGAGTCCATGACCAAGCGGGAAGTATTACAACTGTTAATTCAGAAAGATTATAAATGGATTAACCGATGGACAAAAGCCTGTGCCATACATGAACTTTCTGAATATGACAATCCGGAAGATACCCCTATTTTTATTGCTAACCTGATTAATCCTCATCCCATGCTGCGTGAAGCTGCTGCTAAAGCCTTGTATAAGCGAAATGCAGAGGTATTATACCAGTCCATGCAGCGGTTTAACAATAAACTTCCCTACATCGCCGATAATGAACTGCTATCAAAACCAGACCTGATCGAAGAAGCCAGCCGACTGCAAATTCCGGTATTAAAATTTGATATAGTTAAAAGCCTGAGTGAAATTGATTGTTTCCGCGAAATTCCTGGCTTAGTACTTTCAGAAATTGCTAAAATTCTGGATGTAACCCAGTACCATCCACAGGAAATTATTGCCGAATATGCTTCAGTAGAGGATATGGATTATTTTATCGTTCACAGTGGTTCTTTACGGCTCATCAAAGATGAGGTAGTTCTCAAATTATGCGAGGATAAAGCTTTTGTACACAACCTGGGCTTTATCAATGAACAACATTCCCGGATTATGCTAAAATCAGAAACGGAAGCAGTTGTTTATAAAATTCCAAAAGATACCTTCAATGAACTTTTCTCCTTTTATGATATCATTCCGGATGCAATTCTTCGCTATAAAGGGGCAATTAACCGGGAAATTGTGTTTGGAGAATCCTTTGTTACCTGAGAATGTAATTGAGTGAATGAATAAATGAGCGAGTATTCTTCCTATCATTCCAACCATTCAACCTTCTAATACTTCAGCCATTCAACTACTGAGCATTGACTTTTACTATTATGAGCAAGCAATTAGGCATTTGCCTGTATTTCCTGGGAGAAGATAACCAGCCACTGACAGGCATTCAAAAAGGCTGGGTAAGTGTATTCAAAGAATATTTAATGTATGTATTAGCAGAGCAAAAAGGAATAGAAATATCTTTTATTGAGTCATCTGACCTGATTCAACTGGCGCAAACTGGTTTTGACAGACCTCTGCTCATGATAACTATTCTTTCATCCTTAATGGAGCAGCCTGAAAAACGGGCACAGGCAGAACAGTTTCTGACAGACGTGCAAGCAGCCGGGCTTTCTTTACAGGGGGTTTGTAAAGTATTTAAAGAACCAGTAGCATCTACTACTGAACCAGTTTTATTACAATCTCATAAACCCTACCTACTCTATACCATCGACCGTCAGACAGGACTGCCTTTAACCCCAGACAGTCAGTTAGCTTATGAATACATCAGCGGATTTCTATTCAAACTATTCGATCTGGCTTCAGATATAGAAAAGGCCATTGGTGAACAAACCGAGCAGGATAGTACAGATGAGAAGCTTAAATCGGTCTACCTGGCCGAAAGTGGATATGACCTGCTGCCAGTCCGGCAATCTATTGAGCGGGAGCTACTCAGGCATGGGTATCTAGTATATCCAGATAAGCCCTATGCAGGAGGTCTGGCAGATGTGTCATATACGGTTCTGGAAGACTTAAAAAAGTGTAGCTTATCTATTCATCTGTTTGGAAAAAATGATTCGGCTACCCTGCTGCAAAATGGAAATTCGGTAAGCGTGCTTGAAAATGAACTGGCCGCCAGATATTTCCTCGAAATGAAGCATTCAAATACGTTTAAACGCATCATATGGATGCCGGAGGGGCTTAAACCAGCCAGCGAAAAACAACAGTTTTTGCTGCGCGATATACAAAAACAAGAACGTTTACATGCGGGCGCTGATGTAATTACCTGTCCGGTAGAAGAATTGAAAGACATCATTATAGAAAAGCTTCGTCCGGAAACTTCTGAGGAGATGTTTATTCAACCAGCAGCTACTTCCGGAACTTCTCTTAAAAAAGTATACCTGCTTTCTGATTTTGCGCATGAAGAAAGTATACAGGGTGTAAAAGAATTATTACAGCAAAGTGGATTGGAGGTAGTATTGCCCCAAGTGTTAACTGACCAGAAACAAATGATGGGAATCCACCAGCAAAACCTCCTACAGTCGGATGCTATTTTATTTTTGCATACACATGGGCATACCCATTGGCTGCGAAGTAAAATAAATGATTCGCTCCGGGTAAAGGGGTTTAATCCCAGTAAAAAATATGCATGTAAAGCAATCATCAGCAGTCAGATGGGCCAGTTACCTAATGATCCGGTTTTTTCCGATATATTATTATTGCCTTCTGTGGGCGAGATCAATATGGACCTGTTAAGTCCTTTTTTACATAGGCTCAATTAGGAAATGGATAATTAATAATTGAAAATGGATAATTCATTCAGGAATCCTGTAATTCTATAATCCAGTAAACCAGTAATTTTATTTCAGTCATGCTTACATCAACCTTTGCAGAAAGCCAGATACGGTCTACACAAAAACTGAATCCTTTTCCGGGTTTGCGGCCTTTTAAATATGAGGAAAGCCACCTTTTCTTTGGAAGGGAAGGACAGGTAGACCAAGTATTAGATAAGTTGATTCACAACCGGTTTGTTGCCGTATTGGGTACATCAGGGATAGGAAAATCCTCATTTCTGAACTGTGGCTTGCTTCCTATTCTATACGGCGATTATGCTACTGAAAGCAGTGCACAATGGGAAGTTTGCACATTCCGGCCAGGTGCTTCTCCCATCCGTAATATGGCCGAAGCGCTTACTGAAACGATACTGGCTAATGAAACGGACGAAGAAAAAAAAATGGTAATCCGCAATATGGAATATAGCCTGTTGTGTGAGAGTTCTTTGGGCCTGGTAGAAAGTGTACGGAGTAAATTTGCCAGAGAACCGAAAAACTACCTGATGTACATAGATCAGTTTGAAGAATTATTCCGGTTCAAAAATATAGATAGTACTTCTGTAGAAGAAGCGGCCGCTTTTGTGAAATTACTTGTAACAGCCGTTCGCCAGAGTGAAGTACCGGTTTATGTAATTATTACTCTTCGCTCCGATTTTGTGGGCGATTGTTCACAGTATCCGCAGCTCACCAAGCTCATCAACGATAGCCAGTTCCTGATTCCCCAGATGACCCGTAAAGAAAAACGCAGGGCGATTACCGGGCCAATTAGCGTGATGGGAGGAGAAATTAATGAACGCCTGGTGCAGCAACTGCTCAATGATGTAGGGGATAATCCAGACCAGCTTCCCATTATGCAACATGCCCTGATGCGTACCTGGGATTACTGGCAGCGTAATGCGCTGGCTGGCGAACCTATGAATCTGCCGCATTATGAAGCTATTGGCGGGATGGGTAGGGCCTTATCTATTCATGCAAATGAAACCTATAATGAACTCACTGACCCTCAAAAGAAAATATGCGAACGGGTATTCAAAACCATTACTGAAAAAGGAGATGAAGGCCGGGGAATCAGGCGGCCTACCAAATTACAGGAGATCGCCACTATTGCCCAGTCACCTATAGCAGAAGTAGCCGAAGTAATAGACCGTTTCCGAAGCCCGGGACGAACTTTATTAATGCCACCACATACGGTGCCGCTTGATGGGGAAAGTATTATAGATATTTCTCATGAAAGTTTGATGCGTATCTGGATAACGCTGAATAAATGGGTAGATGAAGAAGCAGAATCCTCTAAATTATATCTGCGTCTGGCAGAGGCTGCCGAACGCCACCAGCAAGGGAAAGCCGGTTTATGGCGTCCGCCTGATTTACAGATAGCCTTGCATTGGGCAGAAGAACACCAGCCTTCCTTAACCTGGGGTTTACGCTATCATCCAGCCTACGAGCGTACCATGCTTTTTCTGGATTTCAGTAAAAAAGAGTATGAAAAAGAACAGATCATCCGGGAGAAGCAGCAACGGCGTAAGCTTGTATTTTCTCGTATCCTGGCTATTATCTTTGGTATCATCGGAATTATTGTTGGTATCTTATTCATCTTCGCTTATTTTAATCAGCAGGAGGCAGAAGATCAGCGCAAGATTGCTGATGAAAAAGCCAGGGCGGCAACCATAGCAGAAGCAAAGGCTAATCAGTCGGCTCAAATAGCTGAAAAGGAACGGGAAGTTGCTAAAGTACAGGAAAAACTAGCTAGAAATGCAGAGAGTAAGGCTGTACTGGAAAGAGAAGCAGCCGATAAAGCTAAAAAAGAAGCAGAAATTAGTGCGAAAGAAGCCGAACGACAAGCAGTAATTGCTTCTGAAAAAACAGTTCTTGCCGAAATAGAAAAAGAAAACGCCAAGAATTCAGAGCAGAAAGCCATAGAAGCCAGTAACCGGGCATACAACCTGCGGTTACTTTCGATTGCCAGATCTATGGCCATTAAATCGGTTCAGTTGAGCGACACTACCCAGAAGGGTCTGGTAGCTCAGCAGGCATATTTGTTTAACAAGAATAATGGCGGCGAGCTCAATGATCCGGATATTTACGATGGAATGTACTATGCCGTAAAAGCCCTGCATGATGAATCATATAACCAGTTAAAGGTCCATTCAGCCAACGTACGGGCTTTAGTAGCCACTACTTCCGGAAATACCATGTATTCAGCGGCCAGCGATGGCATGATCTACCGCTTGAATGTAAATGACCCTTCCGGAAATAAAATGTTAATGAATGGTGCTGATGCAGCCAAAGGATACATTCATAAAGCCTTAGCGCTCAGTCCGGATGGCCGGTGGCTGGCTTCCGGAGGCGATTATGGGCACATTCAGCTTTACGATCTGACTAAACCGGCAGGAGATCTTTCTATTCAACTGAAAGGAAATATACATGAGATCTGGTATCTGGCCTTTACCCCCGATAGCAAAGGATTGATCTCTTCTGACTCTGATAAGCGGCTTATATACTGGGATATTGAATCTAAAAATCCGGTAGAAATAGCGAAAAGCGATCTGAAAATAAATTCGCTGTCACTTCATCCCCGTACAAACCAGGTAGCTATCGCCAAAGAGAATGGCCTTGTGGTACTACTAGACCGGGACAAAAGTAATGCAGAACAAATTATTTATCAGGACCCTCAGGGAATAGATATGATTTCCGTGGCTTTCAGTCCGGATGGTAAATGGCTGGCAGCCGGCAATGAGAAAGGGGTAGTTCGCCTGTTTGAAGTAAAAGTGGATGATTTTAATCTTGTGCCGCAATCGTTAACCGGACACAAAGCGAGGGTAAATACGATCCGTTTCAGCAAAGACAGCAAACGACTGGCTACGGGTAGTTTTGATAAAACGGTACGTATCTGGAGTATGAATAACACAGATGATCCGCCTATTATTCTCCGGGATCATGCCGACTGGGTATGGTCTATCGAATTCAGTCCGGATGGAGAAAAATTACTGGCTGGCTGCCGGGATTATAAAATCAGGATATGGCCTACCAATGTAAGCTCAATGGCTGATATTATTTGTAAAAAGCTTAACCGCAGCATGACAACGCCAGAATGGGAAAGGTTTGTAGCGCCTGTAAAAGAAGTACCCTATGAAACTACTTGCCGTTAGCAGGAAGCTATAGAAAATAATATTCAAACAATAGCTCTGGCTATCTAGAAAGCCAGGGCTAACCTTGCATACACAATTCTACTTTGTTGATTATGGAAATAACACTGCCAGGCTTCTCTGTTTTACACACTGTCCGTTTTTTGGCAGTTTTTGTGATTTTATTTCTACCTATTGTAGTATTTTCCCAGAGTACACTCAATAATTGTGATCCGGTGTACGAAAAAGCACTCACTGCTTACCGGGAGGGAAGAATCAACGATGTTCCAACTATCCTTAAAGATTGCCTGGAAAACTGGCAAGGTGAACGGGAGGCTGATGCACACAAGTTACTTACCAATACTTACCTCTATTTTAATGAGCGGGCACAGGCAGAAAATGCCATGCTTAACTTCCTGAAACTAAATTCTGAATATGCAATTGATGCAGATTCTACTTCAGAAAACCGGGATACCCCTGAATTTATCAACTTATACAATACTTTCCGCACCCGTCCTATTTTTCTGATTGGCGCAAAGGCAGGAGGAAACTGGAGCTTTATTAATGGAACTAAAGGCTTTAGCCTGGATAATGAGGCATTTACTGAGCAAGAATATAATGGCCGGTTAGGTTACCAGGCAGGTATAAGTGCAGAGATTCCGGTTTGGAAACAATTTGCAATTAATCCTGAGTTCTATCTGCTTGTAAAAGGTTATAAAGAAACAAGCACAATAATGGATTTTGCAAAAATCAGTTTTACTGAAACGCAATACTGGGCAGACTTACCCCTTACATTAAAATATAATGTGCTCACTAAGAATAGAAATAGAGTGCCTTTTATTAGTATCGGAAGTTCTGTGCAATATCTCATCCACTCAAATGCTGATCTGGATAGGAAAGACATAGACGTTATGACTGGTAGTATCGCCCGTGCTTTAGATCCTAAGCCGGTAAATGTTACAAATATGAGAAACAGATTAAATTACAATGCCATTATTGGTGCAGGTATTAAACTTAAAAATGTAATTGGCAAAGGGCTTATTACCATAGAAGGCAGGTATACACATGGATTAAGAAATATAGTAAATCCGGAGAAGAGAGCGGCTGGTTTATATAATTCTGACCTTGTTTATGACTTTTTGCATATTGATAATAACTTCACTATGAATACTTTCTCTGTGTCTTTAGGATATATTATGCCTCAATATAAGCCAAAAGTGCTGAGAAAGAGATAACCACCTGCTTGCTGGTAATACCTAGTGAGCAATAAATAATTTTTTCCTGATTACTTGAGTTGTTCCTGCCTTCATCATCTGGACAAGATACAAACCATTTGAATAACGACCAGTATGCAAAACGTATGTACTTGAGCCTTTTGCAATTTTATTTGAAGTAATTACTTTTCCTAAAGCATCAAAGACGGTCAATATAAAATCCTCTTCCGGAATGCTGGTGAATGATATATGTACCTTATTTGAGGCAGGGTTTGGTGATATTAGTATAGTATGATCTTGCATTGAATCCCAACCGGTAGGAATTCCATTTCTGCCTCCTGATGGATCTTTAGGCAAAGGAACTGTAATTAATTCCTGTTTTGCCTGATATACTTCTTTGGTATTCTCATCTTGAACAAAAACAATCACTGCAAATTTATTGGGTGCTGCTGCTACATCAGCAGGCAGCCAAGTTCGTTCAACTACTTCTATTCTTGCTTTATCTGTGGCTATCCAAGGTCCGGGAATATGTTTTCCGGCAGCATCAGGCAATATTTTTCTTAATACATTTTGAAAGGTGTCTGCTCCTATAATTACTTCTTTTTCAACAATAGCTACTTGTACAACCAAAGGATTATTAAAATCTTCTAAATTATCGTTTTTAAAGATGCTGGTCTTAATGTTCAGCGGATCATTTTCTCCCCCGGTTAATTGAATATCTATCTTAAATGGAGCTTCAAAAAGGATTCTTTTACTGTATTCATTTTTTCCCCATACATCTACTGAGAAGGCTTTATTTTCAAAGCTAATTCCATCCAGTACCGTTCTGTTTGATTCTGCAATCCCATATAACAATGCTCTGGCACTGGGATCAGCAGGATTACTCTTGTTAAAGGGATCATTAGCATCAGGGAAACCGGTATGATATTGTATCGCTGCTACAGCATTATTTTTTACAGTTTCATAAATTTTTTTGTTTTCCTGAATAAAATCAGGCTGAGAAGTATTGGTAAAATGTTCCAGTAATACAACCCGGTTAATTTCACCTATCCTAAAATTATCGAAGGCAAAACCATCAAATGTTTTATTTGGTGGATTATCAGCATTACTGCTAAAAGAGATACGGAAGCGTACAGGGGAATCTCCTGCTTCCTGTTGTACCTGGCTTAAATCAAATTTTGCTGTTACCCATTTACTTGTATCGGTTGAATTATAGATGTGTCCTGACCATCCAATAGCTGGGGCGGTGGTATTTTGGCCACCAGGATTACTCACAATACCAGTGGTATTATACCAGTTAATGCCCTCATTTCTTTTTCCCAACACTTTCCACAACAGTTGATCATTAAATGTTTTGCCATTATCAATAACATATTGTAATACTGCTCCATCCAGCCCTTCCTCTGTATCAGATTTTATGTTTATGGATAAATAAAGTTTGGAAGATGTATTTAACTGGAAGAAGGGACTTTCTACAAAGGAGTTTTCCAGTGAATTGTAGGTGTTTTCAGTATTGCTGGTAACCCAGGCGTGTGGAGAAGCAGCATCAGGCGTAATTACCAGGCCGGTGGGCTGAGTTAATTTCCAGCTGGTTAATGTGTCACTTTTTTGAAGCCACCCGCCTTCCCCATTTTCAAAGGTTTCTATATAAGGAAAACCGCTTCGTAAGGGAAAAATATAGACAGGTATTGTTTTTGCATCCGGACATGCACTGGTGACTAGTGTCAGGGTTACCTGATATGTTTTTGGAGTTAGAAACTTATGTTTCGGGTTATTATAAGTGCCGGTAGTTCTGCCTTCATGCGTACCGGGCAGAATAGGTCCGGTGCCTTCCTGTAAAATATCTCCATCTCCAAAATCCCATTTTTTCTTTTCTATGGTATTGCCATTAGACTGGGTTCTATCCTCAAATTCCGTAAATTCATCTTCGCCCCCTAAACGGACATTTCTAAAAACAAAATTTGCGATTGGTTTAGGACTCACACTAATAGTTATGGTCTTAATGGTGCTTTCGCAAGTACCATTATATTGGGTAACATAGATATTTACTGAATTGGCAAATGTATTATTTACTTCCGGATCATAGCTGTCACCTGAGATTGTTGTTGCCTTAGGATCGCCTTTCCGCCATAAGGTTGTAAAACCTGGACTTGCCGGAGATGACAAAGTAGGAATAGGCTCGCCGACACAATAATTATATATAAGAGACGTAATAGATGCAGCCGGCGGAACCTCTTTCAGGGTGAATTTGACTATCTTATCTATAGACTCGCACCCATTTGGATTCGTATATTTATAGGTGATCTCATACTCACCGGCAGGATAATTTGTTGCATCATTTTTCCAGGGAATTTCATAGGGTGTTCCCCGAACTTCTACCGGTGGAATGCTTCCATCAGGTCTGGCAGGTTTTTTTATCCGGAACTGCCCGGCAATACTGGATGGAATACCAGTCAAGATTACAGACTCAGTTCTGCAAAAGGAAGAAGAGGGTTCAAATTCTTGCCCACTGTTTGTAATCTGCAATTCATCGATAGTGTACAAATCTACCTTTTCAGTAACAGTATTGGCAGCGGTTGTAGATTTAGCAAGCGAGTTACCCCAAAAATCGAAATTTTCATAAGTTATCGAATAAGTGAGACTAACTTTAGTAGAGTCAATGTCACCGGCTGTTCTGGCTTTCAGCGGATTGAATTTGAAACCAGCATTTAAATCTCCGGAGATACCTTTTCCAGTTATGGAGATTAAATTATAGGTAATTGTTTGGGAATAGCATGTATAAATAGTGCCATCAAAATAACAATTAAAAGGAATACTTGAATTTGCTAAATTGAGTGTAACAGGATTCTCCTTGTTTTTTACACAATTTACATCTACAGAAGGAGTTAATCCTTTAATAACACCAATATCGGCTTTTATAGTAATAGTGGCCTGAACCGTTATAGTACATCCTGAAGGAGGAGAGTTGGGATTCTCATCCTGAGTATAGGTATAAAATATAATATTATCGCCAGGTGTGGCAAACGATGGAAAAAACTTATACTCGTTTGAGCCAGTTCTTTTTACGGCTTCACCAGTAAAAATGCCTGTACCTGTACCTGGCAGGGGTTCTCCCTCTGCATCATTATTGGGGTCAGGCACATACCTGGCATCCAGTATAATTGGGTCATCTGTAGAGAAAACATCCTTCGGAAGTTGAGTCCACCCACCAGTTGCTTTCTTTCGTATCGTAGGTATTGTAAGAGGCCTGATTGAAACTGTAATTTCATTGCTAAAACCTGATTCAGTAGGAGTACCGGTAGAGGCTACAATTTTGGCTTTTACTTTAATTTGATTCGCAGTAATATTTTTAGTAGCCGTAAAAAAATACTTATTTCCACTTATAGAATCTGTTTTACTAGGGGCTGTAATTTCTGTTCCATCTCTATAAAATTTATATGTGTATTTTGGATCTGTAGTACGGGGTAAGGGAGTAGCTATAATAGTAACAGATTCTCCCTGGCAAATTTTATTATCATCATCTGCACTTACCAGAACCGGAACTGGAGCCTGTGCGGCTGCATAACTTAACGACAACCATAGGTAACTAATAAAAAGTATTATTTTGTATAATAGCAAGTGTGCATAAAGTTTCATAGGAATTTGTCTTTGAACTGCATATTTTATTATATCCAGAGATTAAGGATATTATTTTCCTGATATTTTACCATTGGCATCAGTTTTAATCAGGCTGATAGCTGTGTTATTATTAATTTGCGCCGTACCCAAAATTATATATCCCCCATCTGATGTTTCTTTAACAAAACTTCCAGAGTCATTATTAGCGCCGCCAAACGTTTGCGGCTGTGCCCATTGAGGATTCCCTTGGTTGTCTACCTTCATCAAAAAAATATCTGAATTACCAGCAGCAGTAGTTGACCCCGTTACAATATAGCCTCCATCACTGGTAGGGTATACATAGGTTCCTGTTTCATCAGCATCGGGATGTGCAGGATCGTTAAGTGCTATTGCCCACGATTGTTGTCCGTTTTCTGTAATTTTCACCAGGAAAACATCTGTACTTTGGTCGGTTTCTATGGTACCTACAGCAATATATCCATTGCCGTTTATCTTTTGAATGGTAATACCAGAGGCATTTTGAGGTGTAACTGAATTAAAAGGAAAATCCCATTTTAAATTACCGAAGGCGTCTGATTTTACAATGCGCATACTCGTTTTAGCATTTGTAGCGTCTTCTCTTTTAAAAGTGCCGCACCAGACTAGGTCACCGTTATCTGCTTCTACAATTGTTCCTACCGTATCTATTCTTTCGGGTAAACCATATAAGCGATCAAAGATGGTTTGCTTACCATCCGGGTTTGTTTTGACCAGATATATATCTGAGGTTTCTTTATTATCAGAAGAATACGCATTCCCGATGAGGGCCAGCCCTCCGCTTGTGGTGGCTTGTAAATACCGGCCTTCCGTATTCATCCCATTCCTGCCAAAAGCTTTGGTAAATGTTGTATCGCCTTGCTGGTTAATTTTTAATAAATAGAACTTTTTACTGTTATCTTGGGTGGTATATCCTAAAATAAATAAACCATCTGTAGTGGATGCTATAGATTTACCTTCATCATCTGATAAACTGCCATATGACTTTTGCCATTTTCTGTTTCCGTTGTTATCTGTGCCAATAATAAACACATCTTTTCCTCCCTGGCCAAACGATTCAGTAGAACCCACAATAATAAACCCCTGTCCAGGAATTTCTTCCACGGCATATGCTTTTTCGTCAAAGGCACCCCCATAAAACTTAATAAATTCTCCGGAAGTATCCGGATCGATGGCATCATCGCAACTCAGCATGAGCAGGCAGATAAACAAAGCCAGATATGACTTGGATCTCATGAATTGGTACATTTAACGTATCTGTAAAGGATGAATGAAACTGTGCCCGGATGATGTTTTTGGAGCTGTAAAGGCGTGTATTATAATAAAACAGATAGCGAATCTACGTAACCTGATTTGATGTTGCCTCCAGGCTTAATTTATTAATCTTACTAAAGTAAACTGTATAAAATAATTATTTTTTGCAGTATTCTTGTAATCACTTTTCAACAGGTGTAAGCTGGTTAAATAAGACTATTCTGATAAGCATAATGGCACAGGTAATGCTCTCTATAGATGATAAGTAAGAAGAAAGCAAACTCACTTTTTCTTTTTGAATAAGCCAGTTATAGGTTTAAAATTACCCATCACTTTTTTCATGAACCCTTCTGTTTCTTTCTTTTCTGCTTCCAGGTAATTGAGAGAATCACTAATCTTTTTACCTTCCTTTTTTAGTTCATAATAGCAAAACAGCGTAAGGTCGGCTACATTTTCACGTTTTTCTACCTTCTTCAGTAACCCTGATTCAATAATTTTACAAAAACCATCTGTAAACAAAGCCGATTGATTGACCAGAGTAGCAGACTTATGCGGATATTTTAAGGAATAATAACCGGTAGTATCCAGCACGATAAAAATCCAGTCTTTTTTATCTTTGATTGCATAGAGATTATACTTATTACCTGCCGTAGACAATCCTCCATAGCTTGCTTCCAGTGTTTTTAACTGGTTTTCTACACAATTATCCTGTGGTATTTCTGAAAATTGATTATGAGTGGCAAGAGTACTACTATTACCCAAACAAAGTAAAAATGTTAATCCAATGAAACAGGATTTTAACATAATGAAATGATTTGTAGTTTATCGTGTTGATTGACCGGAAAGCCAATAAGTATTTATATGTGAATGATACTAAATCCGAAGCGAAACCTGTACGCCAAACAAACTACTCTCCGTTGTTATGCAATAGTTGACCGGTCGTACAAAATACCTGTTTAAAGCAGAATTGGGTAAAAAATATATGATATGTTGTAAGTGTCAGTAATGTAATCATATATATGAAAATACGCTACACTATTGTAAGGAAAATTTCTGTGAATCCTTATAAACAGCTCGTTTATTGACGATAAGTAAATGATTGTCAGAATTCAAGATACTGATTGTTTCTTAATGCTGGAAACTGTTAAAAGAAACCTTTCCATACATCAATACTATCCACTTAATTACAAAAATTTATTTGAGTAATAAAAATTATGCATAATGTTTTATTATTTAAAATATTTTATATTTTGCAAATAAAATCACATGTTTCAGCGAAAGGCAATAATTTTTTAAGTCCAAAACTCAATGCCAGAATAAGGACAAAAAAAATAGTCAATGGTGGTTTACTTCTTTCCAGTTTTTATATTAAGCTATAAATAATTTAATATATAATTATACTTAATTAATAAAATTAAATCTGCCGGTCTGAGTTGTAGTTCCCTATACTTTTTAAAAAGTATGCTTGAATCATCAGGCAAACACTAATCTATACATTAGTACTTTCCCAGCTAAACAAGTTTATTTATCATATGTCTACTCAAACAGTCTTGCTTGCCTGTGTCCTGGCTTTTGCCTGCTGTGTAGGTTGTCAGCAGACGTATGCCCAGGAAAGCCTGAAGGGTAAGCTGGATTCCTATGTAGACACCAATAAGAAAAATGCAGAGACAAAAGAGGCTGAAGCGAAAGCTAAACAGGAAGCGCTTATCAAAGAAGCAACTGAGAAAAATAAACTACCTATAGCCGATACGCCTGTAAATGAACAGAATGCACTTACACCTGTTGTAAATCCGGAAGCTGGTAACCCTATTCAGTTTACTGCCCAGCAATTGCCTGAAGAGGGTATGCTGATTAATGAGGAAATAGATTCAGCAGCTTTCAAAAAAAGACTGGTTAATGTACGCAAAACGGCAATTACTGATAATTTATCGGAAGAAGGATGGCAGAAAAAATTTCTGATCACGGAAGAAAATGCCTATAAAAAACAGCATATACTGGATCCTGCTAAAAAAGTATTCGGATGGCATCCTTACTGGATGGGTACGGCTTATAAAAGTTATAATTTCTCCTTATTATCAGCTGTGGCCTATTTTTCCTATGAATTAAATCCGGCAAGCGGCAATTATACCAGTATTCACGACTGGAAAACAACGGCACTGATAGATTCTGCCCATCAGCATAATTGTAAAGTTCTGCTGAGTGTGAGCAATACAGGATATAAGAATAATTCAACGTTTCTTTCTAACCTGAATGCGCAGCGCAATTTTATCAACACACTCATTCCTTTGCTGAGTGAACGGAATGGCGATGGCGTACATATCGATTTTGAACAGATTCCTGCAAACAAACGGCAGGCATTTACCAATTTTATTATAGATCTGTCTAATAGCCTCCGGGCTGTGAGGAAGGATTATATGATTACGCTGGCAATTCCTCCCATAGATTTTGAGAATGTATACGAAGTAAAACAACTGAATAATTATATTGATCTGTATGTGGCCCTGGGCTATGAATTTTATGGCACTGGCAGCTCGGTAGCCGGTCCGCTGGCGCCAGTAACCAGTGGCCAGTTCTGGTGGCTCTATAATCTGGAAAGAGTTGTGGACGAGTATTTAATATCTGGCATACCGCCGGCTAAATTTTTGCTCGCTGTGCCTTATTACGGCGCAGAATGGCAAACCAATGATCTGAAATTTCCTTCTCCCGCCAAACGGTTTATTCAATATCCGATGTACCGCTCGATCCGGAAAACACATGGCAGTATGCCTTGTTGTGTGGATCAGCCGAGTATGAGTAAAGTGTATGTGTACCGGGATAATAATAACAATTACCGGCAGATCTGGTATGAAGATAGTCTATCGCTGAGCATGAAGTACGACTGGGTGAACGGGAAAAAACTGGGGGGTATTGGCATATGGGCTTTGGGCTATGACAACGGTTATGATGAGTTATGGAAAGTGATTGCAGCAAAATTTACAGCAAAGGAAAAACCTGTAGCGGCTAAAAATGCCTCAAAGCTTAATACTGGTGCCTTTAACCGCTTTCTGAACCTGGCAACCCGTGTACTTACCAATCCCAAATCACTACTGACCAATCCGCGTTCTTTGGTTTCTATATTCGGGCTTATTTTCGGGGTAAGCGTAACCGGCGTACTCGTATTATTCCGCTATGGATACCGGATTAAGAGGCTTACAGGCCTGATGATTAAAGGAGGGGTGGCACTTTCGGTGCTTGTGTTGATTGCGCTGGTGTTTTTTGCATTCAAATTTACCGACGTAAATGAAATCACTTTTCTGTTGCTGGGCTTTCTGATCGGAGCTATTATTTTCTATCTGTTCAGCCGGCCTTTCCTATCAGAAAAAGATTTACCATAAACGGATCAGTCAGCAGTTACTGGTCAATAGTTGTTAGGACAAGTTTGATTTTCTTTATGACTATTGACCTACACCAATACTGTTTCACAATTGCAAACCAATGAATTCTGACTGAGGATAGTTGATTAACCATTGTTTCCATGATCTATTATGCACTTACGGCGGTGGCTGAAAAACTGAATGCCTATTTCAGGAACAGGTTTGCATTGGGTCAGGATAAGGTAATTATTTCAGGCATTGTCAACCAGGATGGGAGTATCGCTATTACTGATCCGGATAAAGTGGTGCTGACGCTGGTGAATCTGCAACAGGAAACTGTAGGCAGAATCAATATACCGAATAATAATCCATCGATTCATATCAATTTGTTTGTGCTGTTTTCGGTGTATTTTAATGAAAATAACTATGCAGAAGGGCTCAAATTTTTGTCGGCTGTCATTAGTTTTTTTCAGGCCAATAATGTGTTGAACCACCAGAATACACCAGATCTGGACGAAAATATCGACAAACTGGTATTTGAGATGGTAAACCAGGATTTTCAGAACCTGAGTTATCTGTGGGGGGTACTGGGGGGCAAATACCTGCCATCGGTGCTCTACAAAGTACGGATGATCACCTTTCAGGAAGGTAATATTACGGGCGATCTTTCGCTGTTCAAAGGCCTGGGAAATAACCTGTAAGTGAATTGAAAATGGATAGTTGATAATTCATTCAGTAATCCTGTAATTCTATTATTTAGTAAGTGAATACACACATTTAAAGATTAAAAAATCTGAAATTAATAATTGATATTCAATACATTACTGAAAATCTATCTATAATTTAATTCTGTTGACTCACTTAAGTAAATCAACAGAATTAAATTAGAATAAGTATTTTTACGGGATGAGCCGTCAAGAACGTTATGTAGAGCTAGATGCTTTAGAGAAACTCACCTTAGAAGAAGGTTTGCAGAATCATCCCAAAACAGAATTCCGCAAGCATTGCCAGATGCTCTTGTTTAGTGCCAAAGGTAAAACGGCTAAGGAAATTGCCTTACTACTTGACAGCAATTACCAGAGTGTGCTCAATTGCTTTACCAACTGGCAGCAGAAAGGCTTAGTAGGCCTGATGCGATCAAGGGGGCAGGGTCGAAAAGCGACACTGTCCCAAGTGGATGAGGGGCAACTAAAAGCCATCATCAGTGAGTACCGGCAAAGTGCCCGTAAAGCCACTGCTCAACTTGAGAAAGAACTAGCCGTAAAGGTGCATCCGGAGACGCTAAGGCGTTTTTTAAAAAGCGTCTCTACACTTTCCGTCGCCTGCGTAAGAGCCTCAAAAGCAAACAAGACCCGCTTGAAAGACAAGCCAAAGAAGCACAGTTAGCCAAACTATGGCAGCTATACAAACTAAAAGCCATTGACTTATTCTTTGGTGATGAGACTTGTCTGTCGATGGATCCCTGCCTACCCTATGGCTGGCAATTGAAGGGAGAAACCATCGGCATTCTGCCTCGCAAAGACAAGAAGATCAACCTGCTAGGCTTTTTCCAAACAGATAATAGTGCCACTACTTACCAAACCCAAGCCAATGTGACAAGTAAATTTATCATTGACTCCATCCACCACTTTTGTGAGCAACTCATTAAACCTACCGTGTTGGTGATAGATAATGCCCCTACCCACACAAGTGAAGCCTTTTTAGCAGAAGTGGAACAATGGCAGCAAAAAGATTTGTATATTTTCTTTTTGCCCCGGTATTGTCCCCATCTGAACAAGGCCGAGATCTATTGGCGAAAGCTCAAGTATGAGTGGCTAAAAGCAGATGATTATCTCAACTTCGAGTGCTTTCAAGCTAAACTCAATACTGTCTTAGCAGGCATCGGCACTCAATATAACATCCGTTTTAAAGAACAATTCAATTTATAAGCTAATTCTGTTGATATGCTTAATTCATAAATAAATAGGTAACCGCCTTATGTTTGAAGTTCAGTTTGCCTACCAGACGCTGTTTACCTTAAAAGTAACGCATACCTATTATGCGCAGCAGACAAGTCCGGATTTCAAGATTAAACCTACGGCAGCCAGCCTGAAGCTGGCGGAGAAGATGGGTGTGATCCTAAAAGCAGATGAAAGTGGTATTATTGTGATTGGAGATGTATCCAGGCCGGAAACGCTTCTATATTACCTGGAACAGATGGAAGGGCTAAAATTTACATTCTGGCTGCATTGCTCACAGCCCTATTTTATCAGCATTACCCGTCTGCCTACCGAAAATCTACATACTTTGTTGTATTTCAGCAATAGTACTGCACATAAAAAGGGAACGGAGGAATCCTTATTACATCAGGCTTCTTTCGTGAGTGCCGCCGATAGATATCCTGTAAAATCAGGTGAGTACGAAATTCCGGCACAGTCAAAAGAAACAAATCTGGAATTACAGGATGACAGGGGCAGAACGCTGAAAACAGGAATAGCTCTGGCTAATCTTCCCTTTAGATTTGACCTAAATGGACTTCCGGAAGGAAAATATAAAGTTATTGTTGGAAAGAAAGAACTTGAAACATTTGTACATACTGGTATCAGGCCGGATCTGAAAGCCATTGGTCTGGTAGAAATATTTCTGACTGGTGCTTTAAAGGATGAATTGATTCAAATCATTAAAGAAAGAGATACGCCAGGTACTAGAGCATATAAGATCGCTTTTCAGGCCAGGTCTACCTACTGGAAATATTTGATTGTACCTAAATACAGCAATGGCTTACAGCATGCGAGCATTGCTACCAACGATAAGAATATAGCTTTTAAAGGTCCTGAAAAGATAACCTTGGCCAATGGAGATTCCGCTTTCATGTTCCAGTCTGAAGAAGTATTGCCGCTGAGCGAATCTGCACCCTACCTATTTCAATTGAAGAAAAATAAAAATGCCGATGAAAATAATGGCCGCATCATCATCAACCGCTTACCCCATCCGTCTCTGGGCTTAGTAAAACCCCAGTCCCGGAGCGACGACTCCAAAGTATTTTCAGAAATCCTAGTCTATATTTAACATTCCTCACCCAAATCAAATTATTCATCATGGCACAAACGTTAGCAACCCCCGGGGTTTATGTGGAAGAGAAAAAAGCCTTCCCCAACTCGCTGGTCAGTATCCCAACGGCAGTTCCTACTTTTATCGGATATACCGAAAAAGCAGGCCGAGGCGGACAATCCCTCATCAACCGCCCTATTCGTGTTACTTCTCTGGCCGACTATCAGAGTATTTTTGGTGGCGGATTTCCGGGCACATTTACGATTAAAGCAGCACCCAATGCCTTGCAGGAATTTGATTTTGAACTGGATGGAAAAGGATATAGCCTGCTGTCGGATATGACCTCCAAATTTTTGCTTTATAACAGCATCCGTATGTTTTTTGCCAATGGCGGAAAAAACTGCTATGTGATTTCTGTAGGTTCTTATTATGCACCTGCTTTGCCTGCCAAACCTGAAAAAACAACTAAAGAACCTAAAGACGAAGTTCCAAAAGAAGACGCAGGCGTGAAGATTGTGGAAAAAGCCGGAAAAGCAGCTGATGCTGGTAAACGAAGAATCAATTCAATTAATAAAAAAGCCCTGGAAGATGCGATAGGCGTACTCATCAGTGAGGAAGAGCCTACCTTGCTTATTATTCCGGAAGCAGTAATGCTGGAAGAAGCCGATTGTTATGCCTTGCAGCAGGCCATGTTATTGCATTGTGGCTTTAAGATGAGAAACCGATTTGCTATTTTGGATGTATACAATGGCTTTTTGCCCAGAACCTATGATGAAAACGATGTGATCACCAGATTCCGGGAAGGAGTAGGTTCCAATAATTTAAGTTATGGGGCTGCCTATTATCCCTGGGTATATTCATCCATTGTGCAGAATGAAGAAGTAAGCTATAAAAGTGTCTCCAATATCGATCAACTTGAAACTTTATTGTCCAGAGAAGCTGAACTGACTACCGATAATCCAAAGAAAGTAGACGAAATTAAAACAGAGGTCCGGAAGTTATCGCAGGCAGATACAGATGCCGACACCCTCAACCAGACTTTACTGGCAATCAGTCCTACATTTAAAACCATTATGCAGAAGGTACGGGCGCAAATGAATGTGATTCCACCTAGTGCAGGGATGGCAGGGGTATATGCTGCAGTAGATAATACCAGAGGCGTATGGAAAGCGCCAGCCAATGTGGGTTTCAATTCTGTAATTGCCCCGGTGGTAAAACTCACCAACGACGATCAGGAAGACCTTAATGTAACCGTTACCGGTAAATCAGTAAATGCGATCCGTTCCTTTATCGGCCAGGGTACCGTGATCTGGGGTGCCAGAACTTTGGATGGCAACAGCCAGGATTACCGTTATATTAACGTTCGACGGACATTGATTTACATGGAGCAGTCTATTAAACTCGCTGCCAAAGCCTATGTGTACGAACCCAATACGGCAGCTACCTGGATTCTGATCCGCAGCATGATTGCATCTTTCCTGGATGATCTATGGCGGCAGGGTGGTCTGGTGGGTACTACACCAGATCAGGCTTATGAAGTACTGGTTGGACTAGGCACCACGATGACTCCCAATGATATTCTGGATGGCATTATGCGCATTAGTGTGAAAGTAGCTATTTCCCGTCCGGCTGAATTCATTGTAATTACTTTCCAGCAAAAGATGCAGGAGAGCTAAGAATTAGAAAATTAACATCTAATAAATAATTTCAACTTGAAATTGATTATAAACATAAACCCTAAAAACATAAAATTATGGCAGATGCAGTATGGCCGATTCCGAAGTTCCACTTCGATGTAACATGGGACGGCGGCGAATTATCTTTTACAGAAGTAACAGGCCTGGTAATGGAAAGCCAGACCATTGACTACCGTGCTGGCGACGATGAGCGCTTTCTGGTGCAGAAAGTTCCTGGATTGAAAAAAACCAGCAACATTACCCTCAAAAAAGGTATGTTTAAAGGCGATGATGCCCTTTGGGACTGGTATAATCTTTCCCAGACTGATCCTGCCAGACGTAAGGATATCACCATTAAATTGCTGGATGAAGAACATCATGCCGTATTCACCTGGCTCATCCGGCATGCCTTTCCAGTTAAAATATCTTCGCCAGACCTTAAGTCGGATGCTAATGAAATTGCCATTGAAACTTTTGAACTGGCACACGAAGGCATAGAACTTACAGCAGAAAGTTAGAATGGCAACTTATTATTATCCACCGGTAGGTTTTCATTTTAAAGTAAAAGTAAGTGATAATACTTTCGGTGAAATCGATGCCGGTTTTCAGGAAGCTTCCGGAATTTCCATGGAGATCAAAACAGAAGATGTAACAGAAGGAGGGGAAAACGGATTTGTTCACCGTCTCCCCCAATCTGTTCAGTATTCCCCTTTGGTTTTAAAAAGAGGACTGGTGGTACAAGGTTCCAAACTGGATAAATGGTGCCGCGATACCATACAATCAAACTTTATGAACATTCAGCGGAAAGATATTTTAGTGAGTTTGCTTTCGGTGGAGAAGCATCAGCCCATTATGTCATGGAGCTTTAAAAAAGCTTACCCTACTAAATTTGAGATTTCAAATTTTAATGCAAGCAATAATGAAATCGTAGTGGCTACCCTACAGTTTACTTACACAAAATTCGAGCTGGTACACCCAAGTGAATAATTGATTCAAATTGAATACAAATTTCTCTACACTTACATTTATGCCCATTGAAATTAAAGAGCTGGTAGTCCGGATTATTGTCCAGGATAAATCTCATCCACAAATACACGACCCCAACCGAATGCCAGCTATATCTGTTAGGGAAATTGTGGAGGAATGTGTAGAGAAAGTAATGGAAAAGTTAGAAGCCAAACTGGAAAGATAGCAGCTAATGAGCTTAACCAAATTGAAAATTGGGTCATATCAGAATGCTACTTGTGAGGGACAACCCAAAGAGACATTTATTGCCCTTATTAATCCGGCTACCATCAGCCGCAAGCTGAGCGTATCCCTTAGCAATCAAAGCCAGCCACCTGGAAGGGCAGGTTCTGAATCCAAATACAAAAATACAGAACCGGAAACAATATCTTTCGATTTGTATTTAGATGGTACTGGTGCTATTGATGATGACGGGCAAACACCTAAAAAAACGGTAACAGATCTGGTAAACAAATTTCTGAAAGTAGCCCTTGCTTTTGATGGCAAGATTCATGAACCGCCCTATACCAAGATAAACTGGGGAACACTCGAATTTAAAGGCCGTATTACAACCTGCGACATTAGTTACACCCTTTTTGATTCTGATGGCGACCCTCTCCGGGCAAAATTGGGTTTGAGTTTCAATGGAGCAAGCACGCCTGATGAACAAAATAAGCGGGAAAACCGGAATTCACCGGATTTATCTCATACGCTGGTCGTAAATGAAGGAGATACCCTTCCACTGATGTGTAATAAAATTTATAAAGACAGCACCCTATATGTGCAAGTGGCCAGAATAAACGGATTGGTTAATTTCAGAAACCTAATTCCCGGTACTACTCTACTATTTCCTCCTATTAAATAAACATATGGCTGGTAATCAAGAACAGGAAGGAGGAGTTGTATCTTATAACATCCTTACCAATGGCAAGGTGAATACAGCCGGGTATGACCTGATGTCTATTCAGGTTACAAAAGGAATTAATAAGATTTCTACCGCTAAATTGAAAATAGTAGATGGTGGTGTATCTGAAAATCAACCCTGGAACCAGAGTGACTCCAAGGATTTCGCTCCGGGTGTGGAAATAGAAATTCAGGCGGGGTATGAAAACAATAATAAAACCATATTTAAAGGCATTATTATTAAGCATGGATTAAAAATTACTAAATCCGGTGATTCTTATTTAAGCATTGAATGCAAAGACAAAGCGGTTAAACTCACCGTGGGTAGAAAAAATAAATTGTTTGTTAAGAAAAAAGATAGTGATATTCTGACGGAAATAATAAATGCGTATGGCATAGAAAAACAAATAGATGCCACTACTTTTCAGCACAAAGAAGTAATACAGCACTATTGTACCGACTGGGATTTTGTGATGATGCGTGCTGAAATCAATGGACTAGTTGCCATCACTGATGATGGAAAACTGCTTGTAAAAAAACCTGACCTAAGCAGCGAACCGGTCGTTTCGATAACCTATGGCGTTAATATGTATGATTTTCAGGCGGATATGGATGCCCGTACGCAGCTCACAAAAGTGGTTGCCCATGCCTGGGATTCAGATAAACAGGCACTGGTAGAATCTTCTTCAAAAACGCCCGATGAGCTTAGTCAGGGCAGTACCCCATCTTCTAAGCTGGCTCAAACCATCGGATTAGATGAGTATTTATTGCAGACAACTGCCGGCATTAAAGATGTAAGTGTGCTGGAAGCCTGGGCCAATGCCAAGCATACCCGGTCGTATTTATCGAAAATTAAAGGTACAGTAACCTGCATAGGCACAGCCGCTATAAAGCCCGGTACCCTGATAGAATTATCCGGATTGAGCAGCCAGTTTAATGGAAAGGCTTTTGTAAGTGGGGTGACCCACATTGTGGAAGAAGGAAACTGGACTACTACGGCTGAAATGGGGCTTTCCTTTGATTGGTTTTCCGAAGAAACCCCTTTAATTGATGCGCCTCCGGCATCGGGAATGGTGGCTCCGATGAAGGGCTTGTTCATAGCAAAAGTGGTCAAAATTGACGAAGACGAAGCTGGAGAATACCGCATACAAATAAAAATTCCAATCCTGGGAGATAACCAGGGCTGGTGGGCCAGGCTATCTACCATGTATGCTACCAATGAGTCGGGTACATTTTTTTATCCGGAGGTGGGCGACGAAGTGATTGTTGGTTTTCTGAATGAAGATCCACAGTATCCCATTATTATGGGTTCTGTACACAGTAAAAGTTCTAAACCGCCTTTCATACCGGAAAATACCAATAAGACCAAAGGATTTGTTACCAGAAGCAAGCTTAAGATCACCTTTGATGACGAGAAAAAAATTACAAAAATTGAGACGCCCGGCGGAAACTCTATTACCCTGAATGATGACGAAAGGAATATCATTATTGAGGATCAGAACAAAAATAAAATAGAGATGAATAAGGAGGGGATCGCTATTACCAGTCAGAAAGATATTATCATGAAGGCACAAGGAAAAATAGTGATGGAAGCACAGGGTAATATAGAGGCGAAAGCAACAGGGGATGCCAAAGTAGAAGGAATGAATGTAGCTATGAAAGGCAGTATGAAGTTTGCTGCGGAAGGTGCCATGACAGAAGTAAAAGGTTCCGGCCAGACGACCATCAAAGGCGGCATTGTAATGATTAATTGAGAATGGAAAATTGAAAAATTACTTAGTCATTTATAATTCATAAGTCTATGCCTCCAGCTGCCAGATCTACCGATATGCATGTTTGCCCGATGCTAACTGCATTAGTACCACATGTAGGTGGCCCCATTATAGGGCCAGGATGCCCTACTGTATTGATTGGGGGGATGCCTGCTGCCATAGTAGGAGATATAGTCGTTTGCACTGGCCCACCAGATACCATTATTAAAGGCTCAGCTACTGTGTTAATAGGAGGGATGCCTGCTGCCAGACTAGGTGATTCTACCGCACATGGCGGAACTATTATTTTGGGCTGTATGACAGTAATGATTGGAGGATAATTATTAATTACGAATGACCAATGACTAAATTATCATGAAACACCGTAAAACTTTTCTGGGAATTGGCTGGCAGTTTCCACCTACTTTCGATAAACGGTCTGGCAGTGTGATGCTGGTTTCAGAAGAAGAGGACATCCGGGAAAGCCTGCAAATTCTTATGTCTACCAGACCTGGCGAAAGAATCATGTTACCTCAATATGGATGCGATCTGGATTCTTTTGTGTTTCAATCGGTGAACAGTACGCTTATCAATGAAATGAAAAGCAAAATTGAATTTGCTGTGCTCTATTTTGAACCCAGAATCACTCTCAATCAGGTAGATATAAAATTAGATGAACATATAGATGGGTTGTTACTGATAGAATTAATATATATCATCAGAAAAACAAATACCCGAAGTAATATGGTATATCCATTCTATATTATTGAGGGCAATGAAGTCCGCTATAAGCCGGCTAGTCTGTAAATGAATTGTAAGATTGTAGGCTTGCAAGGCTAATTTAGTAAGCTTCAAATCTGCCAAATCTTCCAATCTTTTAATGTTGAATTAAGTAAGCGCTGACCATGAAGGCAGAAGATTTTTCAAAAGTGATAAGCAGTGGTACTGCCCAGGACAATCGTTTCCTGGAGGCGCTTGATTTTAACTACGTAAAGATAGACGAGCGTTCTCTGGAAGATTTACTGGTATTTGCCACTGGTTTTGCTAAACTTATTAACTTTTATGACCTTAATGGACAAATAGATGGCGACTGGTCGGAGTTTCTGAATGACGAAACGGTGATTCTGGCAGCCATGGCCCAGACAGAGCCGGTAAAAACAGAAGCCCGTTTTAAACAATATATATATAAAGCCCGCCTTTTTCTCAATCCGGCAAAAAAACTGCATTACCTGCGTTTGTGCTTTAAGGAGATTTACGATATAGCCCAGTTGTTTGAATTCTGGCATACTAAACTAAAGGCCGTAGAAGATTTTACCAGCGCCCAGGTAAGTGTCAGGAATGAAATTACGAATGCCATTTATGGCAAACTGAGCGTAGCCTTAGGTAAACTGAAATCTTATGATGAAGGAGCTGAACAAGCGGAGGCATTGGGAGAAAAAATCGGCCTGGATTATACATCTTTTGGACTCTTCTGGGGACTATCCGAATTTGAGCCTTCTTCAGCAATATATGAAGGCGATACACTGAAAGAAAAAATAGATCTGGCCACTGAAAGTTTACAACAATTGTTTCAGGCATTCTACGAAACGCTTCTGTATCTTAAATTAAAATCTCCGGAATATCTGGCGCAGTCCTTACAAACAGATATTCATTATCCGGAAGTTGCCTTATTTATCTCTTTTCTGAAATTGTTTACGATTGCCCAGGGAAATATAAATAATCTTACCAGACGGCATCTGGATTTTTACTACCTGTCTATTCTTAAACAGAAACCTAAGCCACCGGTTCCGGATACCGTATACCTGAAATTTCTTATTGACGATGCAGCCCAGGTAGCTCAGGTGAAACAAGGCACCGGTTTTCTGGCTGGCGAAGACGAAAATGGCAATGATATTGTTTACCAGGCAGACAGTGAGTTGCAGGTTAACCGGGTGAAGATCAACCGCATGGATACCATTTTTATGTATAATAAGGCCTTAAATGTCAGAGGGATCAGCAAGACACTTATCGGAAATATGCTGGTGGCTGGTATACCATTAAAAGCACCTGTAGCTGATATTACGGGAAACATCCGTAAAAAAACCTATGCCACCTTTGGCGAAGACCAGACTGGAAAAGGAATAAAAGAAAAAACCATGACCAATGCGACCATGGGTTTTGCCGTAGCCTCTCCAACTTTACTGATGCGTGAAGGGAACCGGGAAATAAGCCTGGGCTTTACATTTTCAGAACAAAGTTTTCCCAGATTCAAACAATATATTGAAGATATTGCCTTTACTTCCAGAACTTCTGAGAAAGAAACGTTCATCAAAATATTTCTGGATGCTTTTCTCATATCTGTTACAAGCGACCAGGGATGGTACCAGGTACATAAATACGTAGTGACACAAGATGAGAAAAATTTCCTGCTGAACATACGTTTTGACCTGGGCTATACTGAACCTGCTATTATCGGCTTTGATGATGAAGTACATTCCGGACGTTTTGCTACAGAATTACCCATTGTCAGGCTGCTGCTCAATAGCGAGTCTTATGTGTACCTGTATTCTTTGCTAAGTAATATGGTGCTGGAGCAGGTAACGGTGAATACACAGGTAAAAGGCGTAAAAAACCTGCAGCTTTATAATCAGATTGGCCAGCTCAACCTTGATACACCGTATTATCCTTTTGGCCCTTTACCCAGTGTAGGAAATTATTTGTTGATTGGCAGCAATGAAGTATTTCAAAAGCCGCTGGAAAAATTAAATATACATATCGAATGGTTTGATCTGCCCAGACATAGCAATGGATTTCTGGGATATTATGATGGCTACGGCCTCAAAATAGACAATACTGTATATGAAGCTACTTTATCCGTGCTGGATGAAGGCCGCTGGAAACCTGACACTCTATCGGAACAGCAACATGTGAAGTTATTCAGAACCGTGGATAAAAATGGACTGAATGGAAAGCTACAGCCTGATGCTGCCTTGCATAATAAAACCTCTATCAATACAATTGATATTAAAAACATCCGGCTGCCTTCTAATTATGCCGCTATAGAAGATAAGCTGGTGTATACACACACCACCAGGCGGGGATTTATTAAACTTGAATTAAATAAACCGGACTTTGCCTTTGCGCATAGTGTGTATCCTTCAGTATTATCGGAAGTAGCCATTGCCAATTCAAAATCCGGCTTTTTCAATAGCAAAACCAAATCTGCCAAAGACCTCAGGAAAATGCCTAATCCACCTTATACGCCACTGGTGAAATCTATTACCCTGGATTATGCTTCTTCCTCCATTATTTCTTTGAAAGACCGTTCCCGCAAAACCGAAAAATCAGCCTCCAAAGGCCAGATTTTTCATATTCATCCCTTTGGCGAAAATATGGTCTACCCGGATAATTCCAGGCAACTTACCTATGTATTGCCATCGTACGACTTTGAAGGCTGTTTGTTAATCGGACTCATGGGCGTTCAGCCAGCCCAAACGGTTTCGTTTCTGTTCGAAATGATGGACGATTCTACGGTTTCTTCCGAAGATGATCCGCCGGTAGTAGAGTGGAGTTATTTGATGGATAATGAGTGGTATTTACTGGCACCTTCCAAAATACTTCGTGATGATACCAATGGTTTTCTCAAAACCGGAATTATTATGGTAGAATTACCTTACCAGCTCAAAAAGGGCAATACCATTGTTGATCCAGACCTATACTGGTTAAGAGTAGCTGTATTGAAAAACATACGGGTTGCTTCCAAAACCGTGAGTGTATTTACACAAGTGTTAACGGCTACCTTATCCGAAAAAAGTAACTGGGAAGGAAAGTATCTGGAGAAAGTATTGCCGGCTTTTACCATTCAGCGTTCCATAGATACCATTGAAGGAATACAATCGGTAGTGCAGCCTTTGGATTCTTTTGGAGGCATGCCCAGAGAAAGTATGCCTAAGTTTTATACCAGAGTAGCTGAGCGCCTGCGGCATAAAGACAGAGCCATCATGACCTGGGATTATGAAAGACTGGTACTGGAGAAATTTCCTTCTATTTTCAAAGCGACCTGCCTGCCCAACATGACCAGTAAAAATCTGGATTCCCCTGGCAGTGTGTTGATTGTAGTAACACCGTATTATCAATTTGCAGCTAATCCCAGTGAACCTACAGTGAGTAGTGAGGTACTATACCAGGTGAAATCTTATATACAGCAGTTTACCTCTCCGTTTGTGAAAGTAGAAGTGCGTAATCCTCAGTACGAACGCATCCGTATCATTTGTAATGTAAAATTCACCAGCGGATACAGCTATGGCTTTTATATTCAGAAACTAAATGAACAAATTAACAGGCATTTGTCGAGGAATATATTTGCCAATCAGAAAGGGATTGAGCTAGGCGGCAAAATATACAGTTCGGATATTCTCAGTTTTATGCGTACACTGCCGTATGTGGATTTTATTACCAAATTTTCGATGGTACAATCGGCCAGGGATTTTACAGGAAAATATGTATTAATTGATACAGCCAGAGAAGGTGTGGCAAGAGCTTCTTTACAAGCAACTAAACCCTGGTCTGTACTAGTGCCTGCCCATGAACACCAGATCACTGTGCTGGTAGAAAAACAGGAAGAACAATCGATGCAGGCCGGTGTGGAATACTTAGAACTGGGCGAAGATTTTATTATAGAGTAAGTGAATGAGTGAATGAGTGAATGAGTGAGTGAGTGAGTGGTGTGCTTTAGTAGCTTAAATATTTAACAATATAACTATACAACTAATCAGCTATCTAACCATATGTACATCATCAAAATCAGCGTAATCTGTGGTTTCAGACTGATTTTCTCTTTAATATTAGGACTTTTTTGAATTATACAGTACCTTAATTCACTTGATAAACCATCATCACATACAATGCCATTACAAAACAGAAGCACCCTTAAAAATTTTTTCCGGAAAGGGCAACTGCCGGCAGAAGGGCATTTTTACGACCTGATCGAGTCTATGATCAATAAGGTCGACGATGGCATGTCGAAGACCATAGATGATGGCCTGATGCTTTCGCCAATTGGCACTTCTAAAAAACTGATCAGTTTTTACCGGAATATTGAAGATAAGAATGCGGCCTGGAGCCTGGAAATTGACAGTGGCGATTCTAACCTGCACATCAATAATCACCTGGGCGATAATATTCTATCCCTCCAAAATGATGGCAAAATTGGCGTGAACCGCAGCAATCCGGAATATGAACTCGATGTGAATGGGACAGTAGCCATGAGTGGGAGGATGGGTACTTTTCATACTGGCAAAGTGCTCGCAGATGGCAACTGGCATCCGGTGCTGACAGAACTTAATGGTTGTCATGTACTGGAAATAGTGGCCGGGGTAGGCAAGAAAAAAACCGGAAAATATGCGCTTATTCATGCCATAGCCCTGAGTACATTTGGCGATTCTAACGATTGTATTGACATTAAACATGCCTATTATGGCGGCCGTGGCCATAAAATTGACCTACGCTGGACAGGTTCAACTTATAATTATAGCCTGGAAATGCGTACCAGAAGCACTTACAATGGACCTTACTATGTCAAATACCACATTACCAGCCTCTGGTTCGATAAATTTATGGACCAAAGTATGGAAAGTGAGTAAGCCTGGACCACAGATTACACAGATTTTTATTTAAAATCCAATCAATCATATTAATCCGATAAACCCAGGTTCCAGACAAACTAACTATCATGAAAAAAGTAACTTTTACGGTCAGCATAGAAGAAGCGAGTACTATTTTTAAGGCATTGGGAAAACTGCCATTTGCAGAAGTATATGAACTGATTGGGAAACTCAATGAACAGGCCAATGAACAGCTCAGCCAGCCGCCTGCCTCCCCAAAAACACCGAATGGAACAATCAAGAAAACCAGAATGGATTTGAATGGAATTCTGGGAGAAGAGGATTAAATAATTACGAATTACGAATTACGAATTACGAATTACGAATTACGAATTATATTGCTTTATCCAGACCTTCATTAATTCTATAATTCTATAATTTCACTCACTCACGCATTCGCTCAATCCTCATCCTTATAAGTTAAGTCTGATTTATGGAAAAGCCATTATTTATTGATAATAAGCCACCCGAAAATCAGGGACTAAACTTTGAATACCTGCGTTCTGAAGGAGTCAAATACATTCAGCAGTTATGCGGTGCCTTCTGGACGGATTACAACGAGCATGATCCTGGCGTTACTATACTGGAAGTGCTTTGTTATGCGCTCACCGACCTTTCGTACCGGGTAGATTTTGATATTCAGGATCATCTGTATAATAGCTCCAAAGCTGATCAGTCTTTCCTTAGACCATCTCAGATTCTGCCAAGCAATGCACTTACCATCAACGATTACCGGCGGCTCGTATTCGATTCGATACTGGATGTAAAAAATGTATGGTTTATTCCGGTAGAGTCAGAGGAAAGTTCACTCAGGGGATTATATAAAATTGTAGTGAATGTAGATGATCAGATTAAAGAAGAAGACCGCAGGCAACAAGTATTACATAATGTGCTGGAAGTATACGCCCGCAACCGGAATATTTGCGAAGATGTAGCTGAGATCAAATTGCTGGAATACATATATATATCCATTCATGCCGATGTGGAAATTGATGGCACCCGTGACCTGGAATCTATTCTGGCAGAAATATTTTTCCGGGTAGATGAGTATTTATGTCCGCAGATCAGGATTTATTCGCTGGAAGAATTGCTGGAACAAGATTATAGTCTGAATGAAATTTTTAATGGTCCCTTGCTTAAAAATGGATTTATTAAAACTGAAGACCTGTTGCCCAAACAGAACAAGATTCTGATTTCGGAAATCACTAAGATCATGATGCAGGTCAGAGGAGTAACCAGTGTAAAAAATCTGTATCTTAAAATTGGCGAAGATACTTATCATAATCAGGTAGACATTGACGAAAACAAACTTCCAAAATTACTTACAGAATTTGAAGGAAAAAGCAGGAATTACACCATCCAGTTTTCCAAAGGTTCTGTAAACTATACCCTGGTCGATCGTCAGATTGTACGCCGCAAATTGAATGAATTGCAATCGGCCAACCGAAGAATTTACAGGCTCACAGAAGAGGCAATTGAAGTAAGCAAGGGCAAGGACCTGAAAATTGATGAATATTATTCTATACAGAATCATTTTCCGGTAACTTATGGTATTGGCAGTTATGGTTTACCACAGTCTCCTTCCCCGCAGCGCAGGGCACAAGCAAAGCAATTGAAAGGATTTTTGCTGTTGTTTGAACAAATCCTGGCGAATTATCTCTCACAACTGGCCCATGTAAAAGATATACTTTCAATTAAAAGTGATGTAGAGCAAACTTACTTTCACCAGAACTTGTATGCCGTGCCCGATGTGTCTCCACTGCTTGCCAACAGACCTTATGAGTTTATCAGGGATGCTTTGTTTGGGGCGTTCCATATTCCGCTGGAATATCGGCAGGGACTGTCCAGACTGGTGCAGGCCCAGGATAATTTCATCAACCGGCGCAGTAGATTTTTAGATTACCTGCTGGCTATTCATGGGGAAACATTTGTACAGTATTCTCTTTCGCAGTTTAATTATTATTTCAACGAAGAGGAATTTGAGCGGCACCTGGTCCGGGACAAAACCAGATTACTGCAATTTCTGCCTTACATTAATCACAACCGCGCCAAAGCTTCCGACTATTTCAACGATAGCTTGAGTACAGAAAATGTGGCTGGTATGGAAGCAAAGCTCTGTGTGCTATTAGGCCTGGGTATGGTGAACGGGAAATATACGGAGCAAATGATTTATGAAGAACATTCCCTGATCGGCCATTTTAAAGGGTATGGTTTAAAACTTCTGGATGAATATGCTTCTCAAACAGATAGCCAGCTCTGGGAAAAAGCATATAGCCTGCATCAGTCAACCATTGATCCGGATCAAATTGATAAGTCCTTCGATTACATAGATTTAGCAGATGTGTCATCGGATACTTTTACGTCTGAACAAAAGCAGGATTTACTGCAGAAAACATTGCCTTTCCAGAGCAAAATGCTCACTACTGACTTTCTCAGAAAAGGAATTATTCTGCACCATTACAGAATCGGAGCTGCTAAAGATGGTTCCTCCTTTCAGGTAGTATTCAATTCCGGTGAAGAGCAGGAATGGATGTATATCGGGCAGTTTGAGACGCAGGATGAAGCTACAACAGGCGTACTTTCGTTGATTGATTTCTTAAAAGAGCTTAATATTAGCAGCGAAGGCTTGCATCTGGTTGAACATATTTTATTACGTCCGGAGGCGCAAGAAAAGAAATTTGGATTTTATGTACTGGATGAATTGGGAACCCCTTTTTTGAGCACAGTAAGTACTTATACTTTTTCGCAGCGGAAGATGATGGTTGAGGCTTTCCGGGAACATATTACCACCTATGCCAATTACTCAGTAGAAGGCCGTTCGGACGGTGATTTTGAAATACATATGAAATTTCCTGTACCTGCCTGGAACGAACCTCTCACCATGGTAAGTATGAAAGCTTATGAATCGGTGCAGGAAATTCACGAAAAAATGGAACGTTTGTATAATTTCCTGTCAGATAAGGATGATATTATCCCATTTGAAGACAAACTTTCTCTGTATGTACAATATACCAAAGATACGCCACAAGTGCCTGAAGATTTTTACTCCTACCGTATCAGCATATTACTCCCCGACTGGACAGCCCGTTTTCATAATCCTGAATTTAAAGCCATTGCTGAAGAGACTATTTTTAACAACCAGCCGGCCAATGTATCCTCCAGGTGTTTCTGGCTGAATACGGAAGATATGAAAACCTTTGAAAAATATTATTACCGATGGAACAGTGCCGGGATCAGGTCTACAGCTAACAAAACCCAGCTGGATAAATTGAATAATGATCTTACGCAATTACTGCTGAACCTGATAAATAAACAGTAGCCAAATTAGTTATTATACAACCCGTTATCATTTGTTTACTCTATACACTTATTAATTATAACGGCAGGTTGTGAAAAAATCATAATTTATTGGGGGAGAAATACAATAATGTTGATAAGTATTTGTTAATATATTTTTATTTCAAAAAAGAATTTGATAGTTTAGCAATAATATTCCATTTGCCTTTTGACCTAACCTTAACCAATAGCGTCTGTTTCCAACAGGCGCTTTTTTCATTTATATAGCATAGCAACCGTTTATCAAGAATATATTGGCCACAGCGCATTTCCTTGTTAACATTGCATAAGTAAATTCTCTTTCAATCAAAAGGTTTAGGTTTAAAAGGTAAATGGGCAGGCGCTTCGCTTGCCTTTTTTATTTGCCTGATATTCTGCTATTTATATTTGCCACTCTATATTATTAACAATCAATTCCATGTGCAGTGTAGCAAAGTTGAAACGCTTTGCGCACTTTCATAGGATTTTTTATTAGTATTACAAGGTCAATAGCTATTGTAGCAAACAGCCAGACTCTTTATGAATTTCTTCCAGAAAAATATCACCCTGCCAGCTTACCGGCGGGGATTTCACCTGATCACTTCGGCGATATTAAAAGAAATACCTGAAGTGAAAAATATCCGTACAGGCTTACTTCATGTGTTTATTAAACATACTTCTGCCAGCCTGACCATTAATGAAAATGCGGATGCTACGGTAAGAACGGATTTCGAAAGTCATTTTAATCACATGGTTCCTGAAAATACCAGATATTACCAGCACAACCAGGAAGGCCCGGATGACATGCCAGCGCACATCAAAGCTTCCTTACTGGGCAGTTCAGTATCAATACCAGTAACTGATGGTAAGCTTAACTTAGGTATATGGCAGGGCATTTATTTGTGTGAACACCGCAACGAGGCATCCGGACGGAAACTGGTTGTTACTGCATATGGTGTTTAATTTAAAAAATTGAATCAGATATTTAATTATAATTTACCAGGGAAATATGTTTATTTCTCTCATCTTTCCATCTTATAATTTCCAAATTGTACCATCCTATGACATTAAGCGGAAAACAATATATTGGCAACACACTTTCCGAACAGGGAAGCCAGACATTTGCAGGCATCAATCCGGCAACCGGACAGAAACTGGAAACGGAATTTTTTGAAGCCACTCCTCAGGAAGTAGGACAAGCGGTAGAACTGGCAAACCATTCTTTATCCATTTACCGGAAAAAAACACCACAGGAAAAAGCTGCTTTTCTGGAACGGATCGCCGATGAAATATTGGCCTTGGGAGATGCTTTGATCAAACGGTGTATGGCAGAAACCGCTTTGCCGGAAGCCAGATTATTAGGTGAAAGAGGACGAACAACTGGTCAGTTAAAATTATTTGCGCAGGTGGTGAGAGAAGGTTCCTGGATAGATGCCCGTATAGATACCGCCTTGCCAGACAGACAGCCATTACCCCGCCCAGATATACGGCAGATGCATATTCCTTTAGGGGTTGTTGGTATTTTTGGTGCCAGTAACTTTCCGTTTGCATTTTCTGTGGCGGGTGGCGACACTGCTTCGGCACTGGCCGCTGGTTGTCCGGTAGTTGTAAAAGGACATCCAGCTCATCCCGGAACTTCAGAAATGGTAGCTTCAGCTATCCGTAAAGCTGCCCAGGAAACCGGAATGCCTGAAGGCGTATTTTCTATGGTTCAGGGTACTTCTCACGAGGTTGGAATGGCCATTGTAACCCATCCGTTAATAAAAGCAGTTGGATTTACCGGTTCGTTCAGAGGTGGAAAAGCTTTATTCGACGCCGCTGCCAAACGGGAAGAACCTATACCAGTGTATGCTGAAATGGGCAGTACGAATCCTGTATTTATTTTGCCGGGTGCTTTGCAGGAAAGAGGGGAGAAGATCGCTGATGGTTTGTCAAAATCAGTTACCATGGGGGTAGGGCAGTTTTGTACTAATCCTGGTCTAGTTATCACACAAACATCTGAACTAACACAGCAGTTTCTAAAGCAGACAGCTTCACATTTACAGCAGACGCCAGCAGCTACTATGCTCACGCCTGGCATACAGCAAGCATTCCATAAAGGAATACAGCATTTAAAATCCATTTCCGATGTACAAGTATTAGCTGAAACAGAAGTTGTCTCAGGATCAAACCAGGCAGCGGCGGTATTATTACAATCCAGTTCTAAAGTATTAACGGACAATCCGGCACTGGCAGAGGAAGTATTTGGGCCCTCTACGGTTGCTATTACCTGCGATTCTAAGGAGGAAATGCTGGAGATTGCCCGTAATTTGAAAGGGCATTTAACAGCTACCATTCATGGAACACAAAATGATCTGGAGGAAAATCGTGAGCTGATTGAGATTTTAACAACTAAGGTAGGCCGCTTATTAATAAATGGATATCCGACAGGCGTAGAGGTGGGATATGCAATGGTACATGGTGGTCCTTATCCGGCTACTACAGATGCCAGAAGTACCTCTGTTGGTACAGCAGCCATTAAGCGTTTTGCCCGTCCGGTTTGTTATCAGGATTTTCCGGATTCCTTATTACCGGAAGCCTTACAAAACCAGAACCCTCAGGGAATATGGCGGCTACTCAATGGAGAATGGACCAAGAATGAAATTTAATGTTTAATAAGTTATTTATTGGAATCTGTCACGTACTTCCATTAAAGCAAAGCCTAGGAGATTTTCTCCTTTCCAGCAGACAGGATTATAGATATTTTCATCTGTTTTAGCCATACCAATCCCCCAGATAGTATCTACTGGGCTGGCTTCTACTAATATTCTGTTGCCGGTATTGAGGAGAAATGTTTTTAGGTCCGGATGCTGGGAAAACTTATAATAATTTGCCTCACATACAATCTGGTATTTATTTGAATTCCAACTGGCTTCATCAAAGTTAGATATCATTCTCCCTAATTTTTTTGCTTCAGCCGGAGACTGGCTGTCTATAATTTGAGTTACCAGCTGTTCATTCCCAAAAAGCCTGGCTTTTTCGGCCATCATGTAGTGTTCGGCAGTTTTGTAAGTGATATTATCTACTATAAAAGGAGCAGGCCACCACTGGCTGAAACAGCTTTCACTGATTCTGCCATCTTTCTTAGGCTGATGTCCCCAGAAGAAGATATATTTTAATTTTTCATTATCATTAGTAATATGCTTTGTGAGAAGCCAGTTAATATCATATTTCATATAAAGTACTATAATAAGAAAGAAATAAATTTCCTTTGGGTTATATATTATTTATTAGAATAATTTAAGCGTAAAATAATTTTAACAAGAAGTTTTTATCTTCACAACATCAAACCACATATTATTATGAGATCTCACGAAATAGATTACAAGATTATAGGTGATGACATCCAGATTGTAGAAATAGAACTGGACCCGAATGAAACAGTAATTGCAGAAGCTGGTGTAATGCTTTATATGGAACAAGGCATTGAGTTTGAAACTAAAATGGGCGATGGCTCCAGGCCAACTCAGGGGTTTCTGGGTAAACTGATGCAGGCAGGTTCCAGATTGATTACTGGCGAATCTCTCTTCATGACTCATTTTACCAACCGCAGTTATACCCGAAGCAAAGTAGCTTTTGCTGCACCTTATCCTGGTACAGTAATACCAGTGAACCTGGCGGAGGCACAGGGAAATCAGCTGATTGTACAGCGAGATGCATTTTTATGTGCGGCATTAGGTACTAACATCTCTATGCATTTTAACCGCAATATAGGTTCAGGTTTATTTGGAGGTGAAGGATTTATTCTACAAAAACTACAAGGGGATGGACTTGCCTTTATTCATGCCGGTGGTACAGTAATAGAAAAGCGGTTAAACAATGACACCATACGTGTAGATACTGGTTGTGTAGTAGCTTTTGAAACAAGTATTTCATTTGATGTGCAACGTGCTGGAGGGCTACGTTCTATGGTATTTGGAGGAGAAGGGCTATTTTTAGCTACCTTACAAGGAACCGGCAGGGTATTGATACAATCTATGCCAGTCTCTAAACTGGTACAGGCTTTAGCTCCATATGGTAAAAATTCCGCGAAAGAAGGAGGTTCTTTATTGGGTGGATTGCTGAATGATTAGTGTAAAAGCAGATTGCTGTTCTATATTGAGGTTTTCAATGTGATGTAATGGGCAAAGCTTTAAAAATCTTGTAGATTTATCCATAAAACAAAAAGGCTGTTCTTTATGAAACAGCCTTTTTGTTTTATAAGAGTTTAATATATTACTCGTGGAAATTGAATACCCGGTGACCACTCTCTTTCAGCAATTGATCTTTTTTAAACAATTTCAGGTCGGCTGCCATCATATCATTTACCAGGGCAGGCAGATCATATTCAAGTTCCCATCCTAATTTAGTTTTTGCTTTAGTTGGATCACCTAAGAGCAATTCTACTTCTGTAGGACGGAAATAATTTTTGTCAACTGCTACTACTTCTTTTCCGATTGGCAACTGATATTCCGGATTGGTACAGGCAGTTACATATCCTTTTTCATCTTCTCCGGTTCCTTTAAATTCCAGTTCAATACCTACTTCCTGGAAGGACATTCTGACAAAATCACGAACATAGGTAGTGATACCAGTAGCAATTACATAATCTTCAGGTTTTTCCTGTTGCAAAATCAGCCACATAGCTTTTACATAATCTTTGGCATGACCCCAGTCGCGTTGTGCATCCAGATTACCTAAAAATAATTTTTCCTGTAAACCTAATGCGATTCTGGCAGTAGCTCTCGTGATTTTTCTGGTTACGAAAGTTTCACCACGTAAAGGAGATTCATGATTAAACAGGATTCCATTTACGGCATACATATTATAGGCTTCCCGGTAATTTACTGTGATCCAGTATCCATATAATTTAGCAACCGCATACGGAGAACGGGGATAGAAAGGCGTAGTTTCCGATTGCGGAACTGCCTGCACTAGTCCGTATAACTCTGAAGTAGAAGCCTGATAGATACGGGTTTTTTCTGTCAAACCTAGCAAGCGAACTGCTTCCAGGATACGTAATGTGCCAATTCCATCTACATTGGCGGTATATTCAGGAGAATCAAAACTCACTTTTACATGAGACATAGCACCCAGGTTATAAATTTCATCCGGTTGTACTTCCTGTATGATGCGTATAATATTAGTGGAATCACTCAGATCTCCGTAATGTAATTTGAAGCGTACATTATCTTCATGGAGGTCTTTGTACAAGTGATCAATTCTTTCGGTGTTGAATAAAGAACTTCTTCTTTTGATCCCATGTACCTCATATCCCTTGTCTAGTAATAATTCAGCTAAGTAGGCTCCATCTTGCCCAGTAATACCTGTAATTAGTGCTTTTTTCATGTAACCTTTTTTGTTTGTAAATATTTTGACTACTAATGTATGATTTATTCCAGAAAATAAAAAAAAGTAAACTACTTAATCTCGATTCTGTCTTGAACAACCATGGCATTAGGAAATTCTGTAATGAGACCAGCATATACCCGCTGGGCTTCGAGGCGGTCGATAAAATCACCTACTTTTACCCGGAAAGTTGGCTGATTATAGACAAAATGTGGGGTTATATCAGGAAAAAGGGCATAAGAACGGTCTCTGGCCTTGTTTGCCTCATCCCGGTTATTGCCAGAGTATATCTGAATCCGGTAGCCCTGGGCATAGCGTAAATTTTTATTTTGTACAGCAATTGCCTGTAAAGCCGTATCCAGGCGGGCTGTAATATCATGCGTAGGTTTTGTACTATTTTGTTGTCCGGTTGAAGATTTAGGTGAAGAATTATCCGTTTTCTCTGCTGTTTTGTATTGTGGCCTATATGCAGAAAGATCATCTTTGAACGAACTATCCCCTTTTTGAGAAACTGTTTTTTTAGTACAATTACTTAGAAAGGTAGCAAAAATGATCAATGTTACTATTTGAAGTATATTTTTTTGTGTCATAACAGGTCGAAATTTGAAAAGCCCTCATAGGTGAAATGCTACGAGGGCTTTATATATTTAATCGATTAAAATACACTTATTATTTTTCAGGTCTTCTTCTACCTTTTTGTATTTTACATCCTTTTTTACACTACCATCCATATATTGTACTGTTACGATATCATTCCGGTTAGCTACCTTTGCCGATTTAATAGGAGCTACTTTTTCGGCTGGAGGAGGGAGTGGCACATCATTAGCAGGAATAGGTTGTGAAGGTCTATTGTTTTCCAGGGCTGAATGAGCTTCCTCTTTGCTTGTTTTTAACTTTTGCTGCACTTGACGTTGTCTGCGAGCCTCTCTTACCTCATCACTGTCTTGTACCGGAATATCTGCTTTGAGTAAGAAGGATATGGTATCGCCATTTACTTTGGCTACAAAACGCTTAAATAATTCTACCGATTCAAACTTATAAATCAGCAATGGATCTTTTTGTTCGAATACTGCATTCTGTACGGATTGTTTTAAGTCATCCATTTCACGCAGGTGCTCTTTCCATTCCTGGTCAATAAAAGCAAGTGTAGAGATTTTTTCCATCGCCCTTACCAATTCCCTGGCTTGTGAATCTACTACTTTCTTCAAATTAGCTGTTATAGCAATCTGCCGTGAACCATCTGTAAACGGAACTACTACTTCTTCAATACCCGGACGTGTTTGGAATACATCCTGTAATACTGGGAAAGCTTTTTCGGCAATGCGTTTGCTTTTAGCATAATAATGCTTTTCCGCTTCATTGTATAGCTTACTGGTAAGCTGACTTATATTTAGCTTACCAAACTCTTCATCTGGAATACTGGGCTGAAATCCAAGGGTACCAATCACGGTCAGTTTAAAGCCATCCAGGTTACCCTGGGTATTGTTTACAATGTCTTCGCAGGTATCATAGAGTGTATTTAAGATATCAAGCTGCAATCTTTCACCAAACAAGGCATTCCTCCGTCGTTTGTAAATGGCTTCCCGCTGATAGTTCATCACATCATCATATTCAAGCAGGCGTTTACGGATACCAAAGTTATTTTCCTCTACTTTTTTCTGTGCCCGTTCAATAGATTTGGTAATCATGGAATGCTGAATGACTTCGCCTTCTTCCAGGCCCATCCGGTCCATGAGTTTAGCAATACGGTCGGAGCCGAAAAGGCGCATCAGATTGTCCTCCAGGGAAACAAAGAACTGAGAAGAACCAGGATCTCCCTGACGACCTGAACGGCCTCTTAACTGACGGTCAACCCGGCGGGATTCATGCCGTTCTGTACCCACAATAGCCAGACCACCTGCCGAACGGGATTCAGGGGTAAGTTTAATATCTGTACCCCGGCCTGCCATGTTAGTAGCAATGGTTACGGTGGATGGTTTACCGGCTTCTGCTACTACTTCTGCTTCTTTCTGGTGGAATTTAGCATTTAAGACCTGGTGCTTTATTTTCCGCAGGGTAAGCATGCGACTCAACAGTTCTGAAATCTCTACAGAAGTAGTACCTACCAGTACGGGGCGGCCTTTCTGGGTAAGTTCTACGATTTCTTCTACTACCGCATTATATTTTTCCCGGATGCTGCGGAACACTTTATCTTCCCTGTCTGCCCGGACGATATTTTTATTGGTAGGAATTACTACCACATCTAGCTTATATATCTGCCAGAATTCGCCTGCTTCTGTTTCGGCAGTACCAGTCATGCCGGCTAGTTTATGATACATCCGGAAGTAATTTTGAAGGGTTACCGTCGCATACGTCTGGGTAGCATCTTCTACTTTTACATTTTCCTTGGCTTCTATGGCCTGATGTAAGCCATCGGAATACCGGCGGCCCTCCATCACACGGCCGGTTTGTTCGTCTACAATTTTTACTTTGCCTTCTACAATGATGTATTCCACATCTTTTTCAAATAGTGTATATGCTTTTAGCAACTGATTGATAGAGTGGATACGCTGGGTTTTTACAGAATAATCTGAAATGATGGCATCTTTCTTTGATAAACGATCCTGGTCAGATAATGATTTATCATTCTCCAGCTGGGCGATTTCTGTACCAATATCTGGCAGAATGAAGAAAGTAGGGTCTTCGCCAGAGCCGGTAATATAGTCAATGCCTTTTTCAGTGAGTTCGATCTGATTTTGTTTTTCATCAATAGTGAACAACAAAGGTGCATCCGCTTCCGGCATTAGTTTCGCATTTTCTTGCAGATAGTAATTTTCTGTTTTCTGCATAAGGGTTTTCATTCCGATTTCGCCCAGGTATTTAATGAGCGGTTTATATTTAGGCAAACCTCTGTGCGCCCTGAATAAAGCCAGTCCACCTTCTTTTTCATCCCCGGCAGCAATTTTTTTCTTTGCTTCATTCAGAAAGTCCATCACTATTTTCTTCTGTCCATCTACCAGCCTGGAAATACGTGGTTTAAGATCATAAAATTCATGTTCATCACCTCTGGGTATAGGTCCGGAAATGATAAGAGGCGTACGGGCATCATCAATCAACACAGAATCTACCTCATCGACCATAGCATAATGATGTTTGCGCTGCACCAGTTCCTCCGGACTCCTGGACATATTATCCCGCAGGTAATCGAAGCCGAATTCGTTGTTGGTTCCGTAGGTAATGTCAGCCAGATATGCATTTTTCCGCTCTGCAGAATTAGGCTGATGTTTGTCGATACAATCCACGTTCATGCCATGAAACTCAAACAATGGCCCCATCCACTCAGAATCCCGTTTGGCCAGATAGTCGTTTACCGTAACAATATGTACACCTCTGCCAGCAAGTGCATTCAGAAACGCCGGTAAAGTAGCTACCAGGGTTTTACCTTCACCGGTAGCCATTTCAGCGATTTTCCCCTGATGAAGTACTACCCCACCAATGAGCTGCACATCGTAATGGAGCATGTCCCACACGATTTCGTTGCCTGCAGCCATCCAGCGGTTATGCCAGATTGCTTTGTTTTCTATGATTTCAACATTCTTTTTGGTAGCCGCCAGCTTTTTATCATGCATAGTAGCTGTAACTTCGAGTTTCCCTGCTTCTTTAAAACGCCTGGCTGTTTCTTTTATAATGGCAAAGGCTTTCGGCAACACTTCCAGTAATACTACTTCCAGCTGTTTGTCCCGTTCTTCTTCCAGTTTGTCGGTCTGGGTAAAAATAGCTTCTTTCTCATTAATGTCGAGCTCCGGATTTTCCTCAATTTTCTTGTGAAGAGCGCTTAGCTGTTCATCAATAGTTTGAAGCTTCTGCTGGATTTGTAGCTTGACTTCTGTGGTTTTTTCCCGCAACTCGTCATCCGAAAGGTTTTGTAGTTTATTGTATTCTTCGTTTACCTTGCCTACATATGGTGTAAGTTCTTTCAGATCTCGTTCTGACTTGGTACCGAAGATTTTGGTAATTCCCTTGGTGAGTATATCTAACATGATATTCCTAATCTAGCGTAAGTTGAATAAAACGGCTGCTTTCCTATTAACGGATAGCAGGGTATTGAGCTTACAAATTTACGTTTTTTTTTACAATGTGGGAATCAGCAGGAAAGTTTAAAATCAGGACTTATAAAATCTGGGTTTTTGAGCGTAATTATGCTTGTTTATTTTTTGCCCAGTGGAATAGCATATCCCATAGTAAGAGCAAATACCTGGTGCTTGGATTGAGCTTCTTCTTGGCTTACAGTATTTCCGGTTTTATATAAGTTTGAAAACCCCAGGCCATAACGCACATCCAGCAACAAAACTCCTGGCCCTGCCTGCAAACCTATTCCTCCGCCAAACTGGGCACCAAAGTCAAACCGGTTGTCAAAATACTGATCATGGCCAAACTTAATATCTGACTCCGTTTTTCTTTCTTCTCCCTCAATCTTTCTTACGCCCTTAATACAATATCCCAGGGAAGGACCTGCATTAACATATGCTCTGATAATTTCGCCGCCAAAGGATATTTTAGCAAGCACAGGTAGTTCCAGATAGTTTAAATGAATACGGTCCTGGTATTTACCTGAAATTAAAATAGGATCATCGTTGTCTATGGCCTGAAGATTCAACTCAGATATATATCCTTTTTGTATGTACAACAACTCTGGCTGTATTGAAAAGAAATCTTTAATAACTGGCAAATTAAAGCCGGCTCCAGCTACCAGACCCATTTTATATTGCTGTTCCGGCTGCTTTTTATCAAAGTTAATGTCGGAAAATGTTACACCAGCCTTTGTGATAAAGGATATCTGTGCGTAGGAAGTAAAACAAAAAAAGAGGCTAATGACAAGGGAGGATATGGATTTTTTCACGATAGATAGAAATAAGCTTTGTTGAATATTTTGCGCTAAATCTATCTATTTTTTTACCTGAGAAAATAACCATTTTTAGGTATTTATTACCTGTCAGCCATATACAAAAAGAGCTGTGTTTTCACAGCTCTTGAAATTTGTAGTAAATCAGCTTATTATCTTCCGCCAAGTGGAATAGCATATCCAACTGTGAAGGCAAATACCCGGTTTTGAAGTTCATTATCTGTTCCGGCAATAGGATCATCCAATAGATTAGAAAGGCCAAGTCCATACCGGGCATCCAGTAAAATATCACCTGGGCCGGCTTTGATTCCTATTCCTCCACCAAACTGTAACCCCAGGTCAATTCGGTTATTAAAGGAAACATCTGCACCATCGCCGAATTCAATATCTGTGTTATTGGTTTTTCCAAACAGCGCATAAGATACAGACGGACCTCCGTTCACATATAATTTAAAGGATTCTCCGCCAAAGTTAATTTTAGCGAGCACAGGTAGTTCAAAGTAATTGATATATGTATCGCCTACTCTGGTTGTAGCCAGATTGGTAGCAAACTTGGCGCCCTTCTGAATATAGAGTAACTCGGGCTGAATGGTAAAGAAATTATCAGATGTAACAGGTATGCTTAACCCTAAACCTCCTACAAAACCAGTACGGCCCTCTATGCCAGATCCGGTGTTTTTGTAATTAGAAAATACTACCCCTCCTTTGGGAATAATATATGATTGTGCATTTGCTGCAAAGCCCAGTGTGAATACCAGGGCTGTTAATAATACTATTTTTTTCATAGCTATTTAAAAAATTATGGTTAATTGGTTTGTTTTGATTTCACTATTTTATCTGTAGCGTAATCAACTACTTATATCATACGGAGAATAAATTGCTAGGTTTGCTATACAGTAGTTATTATAGTGTTTCACTAATGATTGAACAGATTGTTTTACTAAAAAAATTACAAACAAAAAACCGCTTCCGATTGAACAGAAGCGGTTTAGAAAAATAACTATTCTATCAATTAGTTTCCTAATGGAATAGCATAACCTATACTAATGGCTACTACCCGGTTTTGTGATTTATAATCTTCTTTTGTTACACCTACAGGCAATTTTTCAGGTGTTTTTTCAAAATTAGTTAACCCCAGTCCATAACGTACATCCAATAACAGCATGCCTGGGCCTGCCTGGAAACCTAAACCACCTCCAAATTGTACACCGAAGTCTGTTCTATTACTATATTCCGGATCGATATAAGAGATTTCATCAGTATCTTCTTTATCAGCAAACCGGAGTTTCATGCTTTCTTTTTCATCATTAAATTTTAATGTGGTTTTACCACCCATATTGTAAGCAAATGAAGGACCCGCATTTACATAGGCTTTGAAAGCATCACTTCCGAAAGACACTTTGGCTAATACTGGTAATTCAATGTGATTGAAAGAAGTTTTAATATAATTTCCATCCTCTTCATATTTTACGCCTTTCTGAATATACAATAATTCAGGCTGAACAGAAAAGAAGCCGTCTTCAGATATAGGAAGATTGATTCCAAAACCAGCAACCATGGCAAGATTAGATTTCTGGTTGTCTTCTTTTTCTTTTACAGCCACATTGGAAAAGGTAATACCGGCTTTAGGAATAAAAGAAACTTGTGCATGGCCGGCAAAACCAAATGCAACCATCGCTGCTACTGAAAGTAATACTTTTTTCATGATTAATTTGATTGAAAATAATTTGTTTTGATTATACAAAGGCACAATTGCATTTGCAGCGATAGATTAATCAACACATAGAGAAGTAAACAAATCTGTTTGTGATGTGGTGTAAGGAATGGAGGTAGAATTACCTTGGTATAAGACTAAAAAGGCCAGTTAAGGATACAACTTAAAGAACTTATTTTATTTGAGCATTAGCTGAACAAATGTAAATAACTGATTGATAATGGATAATAATCTTATGAAAAAATAAACGGGTGCCAGATTAAATAATCTGACACCCATAAGTTATATGCTGTTTAGTTCGTGTTTACTTATAGTAACTTCTCACCTGGAATAATACAAATAAGAAGATCAGATCAAACAATAAGCCGAACAGGCTGAATGAAATAATGTTCAGTACTATATTAATTAAATCACCATAATAGGTAAATACCCAGCCACTGCGTTTTCTGCTGAACAAGCCTGGTAAAGCCAGTATTCTCAAGGCTAATGCTACTACCGAAAGGCCAATCGTAAGCATATAGGTAAAGCCACTACCAATGCCACCCAGAAATCCGGCAGGCGCAAGCAACGTACCAATACCTAATACAACCAATAGCGCTGGTAATAAAAAAAACATCAATACCAGATTAATCCACGGAGCATATTTTACAATGGCTTCTTTAATGTGGGCAGGAATCTGGAAGGGTGCTTTATCTAAGAAGTAACCTTCGATTTGTTGTTCAAAAACTACTTTTGAGGCATCAGGTTGAGCAGAATGATTGGTTTGCATGATTAAGTATAATTGTTAGATGAAATACAGATTTAATGTAGGTGACGGGTATAAGTAACCCTCATTTACCTTACAAACATTTCAATTAACAAGCTTCTTTTTCAGGGGGTTGCAACATTGAATACTATTGCTTCCTGAGCAGAAATACACCTAAGATCAAAAAAATAACACCTAATATACGCCATAAACTAATTGGCCGTACATCAAATCCAATCCAGCCAAAATGATCGAATAATACTGCCGAAATTAACTGGCCTGCCACAATAAATCCCAGCGTATTCGCTGCTCCGATTTTTGGAGCTACCACCACAACCGTAGTGATGTAAATTACCCCCATAATTCCTCCTATCCATTTCCACCAGCTAATTTGCGAAACCACACTGAATTCTGGGATATATTGCCGGTTGGCAATAAGTACATAGAGTAACAGAACCGTGGTGCCTACCAGAAAAGATATACAGGCCGTAATAATGGGGCTATGAACAATAAGCCTGAGCTGGGCATTGGCACCAGTTTGAACGGCTACAGCTGTACCTGCCAGCAATGCCAATACATAATACATTTCTTTAGGCATAGGTGCGATAATGGATTTGAAATATAAAATTGAAGGATAATTGTACACTTGTTAACTGGAACCTGCTAAAGTTGAGAATGGATTTGAAACATAGCGTGTATTCTGACGCTGGCTACTGGTTTTCTACATTTCAACTTTATACCCTATTGATCGTGCAAATTACAAATCCTGATTGTAAAGCAGAAAATCTTTTGTGTCGAAATAAAAATTCTGATTCCCAAGCTGAATTTCAGTAATGGTCAACTATTTTTTGACTATAGATATGTATGTAACCAATAATTTTATTAATTTATTCTTTAAATAATATCCTATGCCTACCAGACGAGATATCATCCGGAGTGCCGCTGCCCTTACTGGAATCAGTAGTTTTGGCGGTAATATATTGGCTGGCGCTGCCACAACTCCATTTAAAAAAAGTCTATTTAATATTGGTGCCTGTGATTGGTCGATTGGGAAAACGAGCAATGTAGAAGCTATGGAGATGGGGGCAAGAATTGGCCTGGATGGTGTTCAACTTAGCCTGGGTAGCGTGGCAAACGACATGCACCTGCGGCGTAAAGATATACAGGAAGCTTACAAAAAAGCGGCTAAACAACATGGGGTTCGTATTGGTGGACTAGCCATTGGTGAATTAAATAACGTGCCCTATAAATCAGATCCCCGTACAGAAGCCTGGGTCAGCGATAGTATTGATGTGGCGAAGGCTTTAGGCGTTAAAAATATATTGCTTGCCTTTTTCCATCATGGTGATTTAAAAAATGATGAGCCAGGACAGAAAGTGGTAATCGAACGATTGAAAAAAGTAGCTCCGAAAGCTGAAAGGGCAGGCGTTGTACTAGGCATAGAGTCATGGTTAAGTGCCAGAGAACATATGGTGATCATTGAAGCGGTTGGTTCGCCGAATGTAAAAGTATATTACGATGTAGCCAATTCTAATCACATGGGCTACGACATTTACGAGGAAATCCGGTGGCTGGGCAAAGACCAGATTTGTGAGTTTCATGCCAAGGAAAATGGCTTTTTACTGGGCCAGGGAAAAATCGATTTTGCCCGGGTACGGCAATGTATCAATGATATAGGATATACCGGATGGCTGCAAATGGAAGGAGCCATACCTGAAAAGAAGGAAATTCTGGAAAGTTACCAGCAAAATATTCAGTTCATGCGGACTATTTTTCCTGAAAGCCGGTCATAATTTACTTTTCGCGCCGAACTTGTTTCTATAAAAATAGCTCATCTTCTCACCCGTTTATCAACCAGTTCACCGGGATTTTGCCTACCTTTGCAATAAGCGAAGGAATTGAAATCAGCTTGGCAAACCACCGGGTCTGTATACCGGTTTTATTCATAATTATTAATTTGTAATTCGTAATTAAATATATGCCCCTTAACCAAGCCAATTTTGCAGAAGTAAAGAAAATATTTACTGCATATCTTGAAAACAAAGAGTTAAGAAAAACACCCGAACGCTTTGCGATTCTGGAGGAAATATATACCCGCGATGGTCATTTTGATGTAGAGTCTTTATATATCAGCATGAAAAACAAAAACTACCGGGTGAGCCGTGCTACCGTATATAATACACTCGATATTCTGGTAGATTGTGACCTGGTAACGAAACATCAGTTTGGCAAAAATCTGGCGCAGTATGAAAAATCTTTTGGATACCGCCAGCACGACCACCTGATTTGTACCGAGTGCCATAAGGTATTAGAGTTTTGCGATCCCAGGGTGCAGAATATCCAGAATATGGTAGGTAATCTGTTGAACTTTAAAGTATTGCACCATTCTTTAATATTTTACGGAACCTGCACCAATGTCACTTGCGAAAATAAAAGCCTCGTAAAATGACATATACCACCCAGATTAGCGATCAGATTGTAAGAATTACCTTAACAGGTGATATGACCGGCTTTGAAGATAGCCAGAGTTTATTGAAGGCAGTAGATTCCATTATAAAGCAAGGCATATTATTATGCGTAGCAGATATTTCCCAGATCAGATACATGAATAGCAGCGGTATTAATACGCTTACTACATTACTGACCAAATTCCGTACACGAGGCGGAGAAATGGTGCTCACTAAACCTTCTGAGCAGGTGCAAAAACTACTTATCATCACAAAGCTCAACGCCATTTTTACGATTGTAGAAGACCATGCAGCAGCTGTAGTCAAGTTAAAAAGCGAGTAACAAAACTGAATTTTCTATACATATAAATAGTATTAAATAAGCTCAGTGGAGCATCTGTTCAATTAAAACCATCATAAGAAATAGTTAAGAGATCATGAGTGTAGACGTATTATTAGGCTTGCAGTGGGGCGACGAAGGAAAAGGTAAAATAGTTGATTTTATAGCTCCCAAATACCAGGTAGTGGCGCGTTTTCAGGGTGGCCCCAATGCAGGGCATACCCTGGAATTCGATGGTATAAAACATGTATTGCACCAGATTCCGTCCGGCATTTTCAGGCAGGATATCAAAAATATTATTGGCAATGGGGTGGTACTGGACCCTGTTATTTTCAGAAAAGAAGTAGAAGCCCTCAGTAAGCTAAAAGTAGACCTGCGAAAGAACCTGTATGTTTCCAAAAAAGCCCAGTTGATTGTTCCTACACACCGCCTGCTGGATGCTGCCTATGAAAATTCTAAGGGTGAACAAAAAATTGGTTCAACCCTGAAAGGAATCGGACCAACCTATGCTGATAAAATTGCCCGGCAAGGTTTACGGGTGGGTGATATTTTATCAGACAATTTTCCGGAGAAATATAAAAGCCTTCGTTCCAAACATACGGCTATTCTCGACTCCTATCAATACCAGTATGACCTGGCTTCTGTGGAAAAAGAATTCTTCGAAGCTATTGACTTCATGAAGCAGTTTACACTGGTTGATAGTGAATATATGATCAATGAGTCGCTGCAAATGCAGGAAACCATTCTGGCGGAAGGAGCCCAGGGTTCATTACTCGACATCGATTTTGGTTCCTATCCTTTTGTAACCAGTTCCAATACCATGACTGCCGGTGCTTGTACCGGATTAGGTGTAGCTCCCAGGCATATTGGTGAAGTATTCGGCATTTTTAAAGCCTATTGCACCCGGGTAGGAGGAGGGCCATTCCCAACAGAACTACTGAACGAAGAAGGCGAAACCCTGCGTAAAATAGGACGTGAATTCGGTTCTACGACTGGCCGTCCCCGGCGGTGTGGCTGGCTGGATCTGCCTGCACTCAAATATGCCATTATGCTCAATGGCGTTACGCAACTGATTATGATGAAAGCCGATGTGTTGAGTACCTTTGAAAAAATTAAGATATGCACACATTATAAACTCAAAAACGGCTCTGTTACTGACCAGTTTCCGTATGATCTGATTGAAGAAGGCGTTGAGCCGGTATATAAAGAATTTGCTGGCTGGAATTCTTCCCTCGACCACATCTCCAGTTTTGACCATCTTCCGTTTGAACTGAGTAATTATATTTCTTTCATCGAAGAATATCTTGGTTTACCAGTTACTTTCCTTTCCGTAGGACCGGATAGAGTAGCTACTTTGCAAAGGGAAAGTATGGTGAAGTAAAACCTGAAAACTTTTAAAGCAAAAGCCTTGATTTGTTGTGAATCAAGGCTTTTGCTTTAAAAGGTAATATAAAACTCTCACAAACGTGACTATTTGTTGAGGCAGTCTGATTGATGTATGATTAGATATTAAGCATAAGAATTAATTATCCTTCAGTTTATTTATTTCTTGAACTAATAAGTAATAGTCAATTTTGTGTTTGTTCCTTCTATACCATTTCTCCCATTTTTTTATCAAATTATAAGTTAAATATGGAGTTGGGAAATAGCTTTCGAAAGTAGGACGTTTTAAATTGGTCTTCATTTCAAAATATCTAGCGGATAATTCTGCATATTTTGATACTGGAATAACCATTGTATCAGAAAGGGAAGTATCAATGATTATATCAAACGTGTAATAAAAAGCCTTATCCGCATCTGTTAGAATGATGGTTGTATCTTTTGATTTAGCAGCTAATGATAATTCAGCCCACAAGGAGTTAAACATTACTGAAAAAGCTAAATCCTTCGATTGTTCAACATTTCTGTGCGTTTTTATTAATTGCCCATAAGAAATATGAACACACAAAAAGCTCAACATTATGGATGAGTACAACTTCAAACTTTTGAATTTTAAAATAGTTCTTATCACTAAATTAATAGCCAAAAACGATCAACTAACAACTAATCTCACACAAACAATCCTTCAATGGATAAATAACGTTCCCCAGTATCGTAGCAAAAAGTGAGAATTTTGGCTCCATCTTGCACTTCAGGCAGTTTTTTTGCTACTGCTGCCAGAGAAGCACCGGAAGAAATACCTACAAAAATGCCTTCTTCTCTGGCCACACGTACCGAATAATCAAAGGCTTCTTCCTTGGAAACAGTAATCACCCCATCCAGAAGGTCGGTGTGCAGGTTACGGGGAATAAATCCGGCTCCTATACCCTGGATCGGATGCGGATTAGGCGTACCGCCGCTAATTACCGCAGATAAAGCAGGTTCTACAGCAAAAGATTTCATGTTCGGAAATTTTTCTTTCAGCACAATATCACATCCGGTAATATGTCCGCCGGTGCCTACGCCGGTGATCATATAATCAAAGCCTTCCGGAAAATCACGGATAATTTCCTGGGCGGTAAATTCCTGGTGTACCCGGATATTAGCTGGATTGTCAAATTGCATGGGCATCCAGGCTTTTGGGTCAGCATTTACCATCTGATGGGCACGTTCAATCGCTCCTTTCATACCTTTTTCACGCGGCGTTAGTTCAAAGGTAGCCCCATACGCCGACATTAATCTGCGCCTTTCAATAGACATGGATTCTGGCATTACCAGTATCAGTTTGTATCCTTTTACAGCAGCAACCATTGCCAGGCCAACCCCAGTATTCCCGGATGTTGGTTCAATAATCACACTGCCCGGTTTAAGAATTCCTCGTTTTTCCGCATCTTCGATCATAGACAGGGCAATCCGGTCTTTAATGCTTCCACCAGGATTAGCACGTTCCATTTTCATCCATACTTGCACACGTTTATCAAACAGGCGATTGATTCTGACTAATGGTGTATTTCCAATAGTTTCAAGAATTGAATTGGCTCTCATGAATAGTTTAATGTTTTAAATGAATATGGCTTAGCAAAATCTCAACTGTAGAAAATTACAGTGAATGGCATTTGCCGTGTTGCCGGCATGCTACGAAATTATATGTAAAATTCCAGAAATTGCTCTACTTCTTTTTGGCCGCTTACCTTGATCTGGCTTTTATGGTACACTTTGGAATAGGGTTGTACACTTTCGGTGAGCCAAACGTTACCACCGATCACACTATGTGCTCCTACGGTTACATGTCCGCCCAGAATGGTGGCATTGGCATAAATTACCACATGATCTTCAATGGTAGGGTGGCGTTTGACATTTGATAATGCTTTCTCTACACTCACCGCACCCAGGGTAACGCCTTGATACAATTTTACATGATTGCCAATCACCGTTGTTTGCCCGATCACAATACCAGTTCCATGATCTATACAGAAATAAGCGCCGATCTGGGCACCAGGATGTATATCAATGCCTGTTTTCTGATGGGCATACTCGGTAAGCATCCGGGGAATATAGGGCACTTCCAGCTTATATAATATGTTAGCCATGCGGTAAATAGCAATGGCAAAAAATCCCGGGTAGGTCAGAATCACTTCATCCGTATTTTTAGCAGCAGGATCTTCCCGAACAATAGCTTCTGCATCTTTTCGCAAAGAGGTATAAATAACAGGCAGATGCGATAAGAATTTTTCTGCCAGTACCTGGTCAGAAAGAATAGTTTGAAAATTTGTCGTTTTAAGGATCTGGATAAAATCCTGGCTTAACTTTCGTAACTGGTCTTCTATCTGTTTTTCAGACAGATAGGCTCTTTCTGAAAAATGAGGAAAAAGGGTGTATAACAGTTCTTCCGCAAACGAAAAAACCATGGTTCTCCGGGGTATTCCCTCGGTTGCCTGATGCGATGCATACAAGGCAGAGATAAAAGCAGCATCCATTGTAAAAAATTACCTGTAAGTATAAATAGCCTGATAAATATCGATGTAAAGGAAGATGTAAATAGGACTTCTGCTGCCAGTAAACTGGCGGTAAAGAAGTACATTCTTTCTGCCAGACTAGCCCTTCTGTTTCAAACTATTTTAAACAAAAATAGTTCAATGCACCCTGTTTCTGTTATACATTATTTTATCTCTTTAGCTATCGCTGCCTAAGCCAGAGACTCGTGCTGCAGATTTCAGGATAGTTTTCAGGGTATATTTTGCCATGCAATGGAATACGAACCTTTATTTCTTAAGTATGTAATGGGTCAAATAGGCATATGATTCATAGAATGCCTTTTTTTCCTAATAAAATATCCCGTTTATTGAATACTCCTGTTATTTCATCACTGACAACAAAATGGATATATTATGACTTTGGCAATAAAAAGTTTTGTATATTCGTGATTGTAAATTTTTTCGATCTCATTCTACACTCATTTATGAAACCCTCAACCCTCACCAGAAGAGATTTTATTGCACAGGCTGCCGTTGGCGCAGGTGCTGCTCTTTTTGTTCCGCAGCATTTCTTTATTCATAAAAAACAGAAATTAGCTAAAGAAACGATAGGGCATGGTTCCTACCAATATAAAGTAGTAGAAGGCTGGGGCATACTGGATGCCAGTCAGACTCCGGTAAAAGATTGCCACGAAATGGTACAGGATTCCAAAGGACGGATCATTTTGCTTACCAATGAAACCAAGAATAACGTCATTATCTACGATAAATCAGGTAAACTGATCAAATCCTGGGGCTCAGAATATCCTGGTGCACATGGATTAACCCTGTGGAAAGAAGGAGGTGAAGATTTCCTGTTTATTACCGATCATGACCGCCATCAGGTGTATAAAACTACTACTGACGGAAAAGTAATCATGACTTTATCCTATCCTAAAGAAACTGGTGTATATGCTTCTGCGGATGAATACAAGCCTACTGAAACGGCTATCGCTACTAATGGAGATATTTACGTAGCCGATGGATATGGTAAAAGCTATATTATTCAGTACAATGCCAAAGGTGAATATATCCGGCATTTTGGCGGAAAAGGAGAGGCAGATGCCAATATTCAACAGGCACATGGCGTATGTATTGACAACAGAAATAAAAATAAACCTAGTATAGTGGTAAGTTCCAGGGAACAGAATGCGCTCAAACGCTTTAGCATGGACGGAAAATATATGGCTACTATTCCATTGCCTGGGGCCTATGTATGCCGTCCGGTAGTGAATGGAAATAATATTTATGCAGCAGTGCTTGTATCTAAAATGCCCTGGAATTCAGGAACCGGATTTGTAACTATTCTGGATAAAAATGATAAGGTAGTATCTAATCCTGGAGGAAGCCAGCCTGCTTATAATGGCGGAAGTTTGCAACAATTGTCTCAGGTTGGAAATACCTTTAAAAATGCCCATGATGTGTGTATCGATGATGATAAGAATTTATATGTGGCCCAGTGGAATTCCGGTAAAACCTATCCGATTAAGCTGGAACGCGTATAGTTTAAGTTCATAACCAGTTGTTGAAGGAAAATAATATGAGGTTTCTGCTGAAAAATATAAAACTGCGTTTGCTTTCCGGAGTATACTTGAGTACCCTGGTAATGGCTGCCCTTTCGTGTACACAAGAGGAAAAAATTGATTTTAATGCAGAAATCCGTCCGATCCTCAATAGTAAATGCATCACCTGTCATGGAGGGGTAAAGAAAAACGGAGGCTTTAGTTTACTATTCCGGGAAGAAGCATTGGATAAAGGAGAGTCCGGCGAATATGCGATTGTTCCTGGAAAGCCTGGTGAAAGCGAGATGATCAAACGCCTCACACATCATGATCCGGAATACCGGATGCCTCTGGATGCCCCTCCGCTAAGTAAAGAAGAAATAGATAAGCTTAAAACCTGGATCAAACAGGGGGCAGAATGGGAAGATCACTGGGCGTATATCAAACCTCAGGAAAGACCAATTCCGGAAGTAGAAACTACCAACTGGCCTAAAAATGGCATTGACAATTTTATCCTGAAAAAGCTGGAACACGAAGGCTTACAACCTTCACCGGAAGCCGAAAAAACCACTTTATTACGCAGAGTAAGCCTTGACCTCACTGGTTTGCCACCCACTTCAGCGCAAGTAGATTCTTTCCTCAAAGATGATTCACCGAATGCCTACGAAAAAGCGGTAGACCGGCTGCTGGCTTCTCCGCATTATGGCGAGCGCTGGGCAGCAATGTGGCTCGATCTGGCCCGTTATGCTGATTCTAAAGGATATGAAAAAGATGATTTTAGAAACATCTGGCGGTATAGAGATTATGTCATTGAATCTTTCAACAAAGATTTGCCTTTCGACCAGTTTACCGTAGAGCAACTGGCTGGAGACCTACTGCCAGAACCTACAGAAAAACAATTGATCGCTACTGGCTTTCACCGCAATACGACTAACAACGACGAAGGCGGTACCGACGATGAAGAATTTCGTAACTCAGCTGTGATCGATAGAGTGAATACCACCTGGGAAGTATGGCAGGCAACGACCATGGGTTGTGTGCAATGTCATAGCCATCCCTATGATCCGTTTCGGCAGGAAGAGTATTACAAATTCTTTTCTTTTTTCAATAATACCCGTGACGAAGATACACCCAACGAAGCACCCACTCTAACGACTTTTAAGACAGAAGATGAGCCTAAAATTCAACAGGTAAAAGAATGGATTCAAACCCATGCGCCGGATAAGGAAAAAGAGGCACAGGCGAAGAAGTTTGTAAACCTGATAAAAATCGGAGAGCCTAAAATCCATTCGCATGATTTTGATTCGCTGGTGAAAAGTGCCCTAAGCGATGGAAAGTACCTGGCAGCAGACAATGGTGGTTTTGCCAGGCTCCGCAACGTTAACCTGCATGGGAAAACACAGCTGTTAATGAGTTATGGCACCCAAACCAACGATGTTACAGTAGACATCCGGAAAGACGGGTTGGAAGGAGAATCAATTGGTACATTGAAACTGGAAGGAACCGGTAGCCGGTGGAAATTTACAGTGAAAAGCTATACTATTGGTTCGCTGCAAGGGGTGCATGATCTGTATTTTGTCTTCAAAGATTCTAAAGCAACTGGTGTAATTTGCACCATTGAATGGCTGGTTGTAGATGACCCTTTGCCTGGAGCCGGGGAAAAAGGCTATGCAGAGATTCAAAAGCAGTTTATAGATTTATTTAACCTGCCAGACATTGAAAAAACGCCTATTCTGATCGAAAATAACCAGGATTTCCGGAGAAAGACCTTTGTATTTACCAGAGGAAACTGGCTGGTGCATGGCAAAGAGGTACAAAGTGATGTGCCTGCTTCCATGCCTTCCTTGCCAAAAGATTCCCCCAAAAACAGGCTGGCTATGGCTAAATGGATGGTGAGTCCCCAGAATCCGCTTACCGCAAGAGTGGCTGTAAACCGTTTCTGGGAGCAGTTGTTTGGAGTAGGAATTGTAGAAACCCTGGAGGATTTTGGTTCTCAGGGAATGAAACCTTCTCATCCGGAATTATTAGACTGGCTGGCGCTTCAGCTAATGCAGGAGCATAAATGGAGTGTTAAAAAATTACTAAAACAAATGGTGATGTCAGCTACTTACAGGCAATCTTCCAAAGTAACACCTGAGCTACAAGAAAAAGATCTGTACAACCGCTTATTAGCCAGAGGGCCGAGAGTCCGTTTGTCTGCCGAGCAGGTACGTGACCAGGCGCTTACGGTAAGTGGTTTATTAAGCCAGAAAATAGGAGGGCAAAGTGTAATGCCGCCCCAGCCAGAAGGCGTATGGCAGATTGTGTATAGCGGCAGGCAATGGAAAACGTCTGAAGGAGAAGATGCTTTCCGGAGAGGTATATATACTTTCTGGCGCCGCTCTACGCCGTATCCATCTATGGTTAGTTTTGATAGCCCGGTGCGAGAAATCTGTGTGTCCAGGCGAATTCGCACCAATACACCGCTTCAGGCACTGGTGACACTCAATGATACAGTATACATTCTGGCCGCCCGGGGACTAGCTGAGCGAATGATTAAAGAGTCGGATGAAAAGCTGGAAAACCAATTAAAAACCGGCTATAAACTAGCTACCTTACGGGAGCCCAGTGCTGCAAAACTGAATATTCTGAAAGACCTATATGCCAAATCAGAAGCGTATTACCAGGCTAAACCAGATGAAGTTTTTCAGATGACAGGTAAAACGGAACAAGCAGACAAACACCTGGCTTCTCTTACTGTAGTTGCCAACGCCATTTTGAATCTGGATGAGGTGATAACTAAGGAATAGATAAATAGAATATGTATGTCCGGCTGAAAATGAGCTGTAGACTTTAAAAGAAAATCAGCATGAATATTTTAGAACAAGCGGAATTCGAGCGTTTGCAACACGTCACCAGGCGGCATTTCCTTCTCAAATGCACGACTGGTCTGGGTGCGATGGCTTTAGGTTCTTTGATGGGGTGTAATTCATCTGGAACCGGAAAAAATGAAGATATAGCAGCACTCTCTGAACCCGACCGGAATAATCCTTTACTCGCCAGGGCTTCTCATTTTGCACCCAAAGCCAAACGGGTGATTTTCCTGCATATGGCTGGTGCACCCTCCCAACTGGAACTATTCGATTATAAACCAGAATTACAGAAGTTACATGCCCAGGATTGTCCGCAATCCTTGCTGGAAGGAAAACGGTTTGCGTTTATTAAAGGAGTTCCTAAAATGCTGGGTCCACAGGCGCAATTCAAACAGCATGGACAATCCGGTGCCTGGATTTCTGAACACTTACCTTATTTCTCGCAGGTGGCCGACGATGTGGCTTTTCTGAAAGCCATGCATACCGATGAATTCAACCATGCCCCTGCGCAGTTGCTCATGCAAACTGGTAACGGACGTTTGGGAAGGCCGAGTATGGGTGCCTGGGTAACTTATGGCTTAGGTTCTGAAAACCAGAACTTGCCAGGATTTATTGTACTGGTTTCTGGCGGCAAGCAGCCAGATGCCGGAAAAAGCGCATATGGCAGTGGATTCTTGCCAACTGTTTATCAGGGGGTAGAATGCCGTTCCAAAGGCGATCCGGTGTTGTATGTGTCTGATCCGAAAGGCATGAACCGTGATCTGCGCCGCCATTCCCTGGATGCCATTAACCAGATCAATGAGCAGCAATACCAGGAAGTGGGCGATCCTGAAATATTATCGCGGATTTCCCAGTACGAAATGGCTTTTAAAATGCAGGTGTCAGTACCCGAAGCCATGGATATTTCCAAAGAGCCGGAATACATTCACCAGATGTATGGCACCAAACCTGGCCAGGCTGCTTTTGCCAATAATTGCTTGCTTGCCCGCCGGTTAATTGAACGGGATGTTCGTTTTGTACAGCTTTTCCACTGGGGATGGGATGCACATGGAGCAGGGAAAGAGGAAGCATTAAATTTTGGCTTTATGGACCGTTGTAAAGAAGTAGATCAGCCCATGGCAGCCTTGATACAAGACTTAAAGCAAAGAGGATTGCTGGAAGAAACCCTAATCGTATGGGGTGGCGAATTCGGACGTACGCCTATGTTGGAAAACCGCGAAGGCAAACAAAATCCATATACAGGCCGCGATCATCATACCGAAGCGTTTACCATGTGGATGGCTGGCGGAGGAGTTAAAGGAGGCGTTTCTTATGGGGAAACCGATGAAATTGGGTACTATGGCGTAAAAAATAAAGTGCATGTGCACGACTTACAAGCTACTATTTTGAACCAGCTGGGGATGAATCATGAGAAACTTACTTATCATTTCCAGGGCCGTAACTTCCGCCTCACAGATGTCCATGGAAGAGTAGTGCGGGATATTTTAGCGTAATAACGGTAGTGATAATAGAGGAATATAAACAGACTTGGTTGAAAGATCATACGCCATTATCAACTTTCTCAGTAGATAGAGTCAGGAGCTTTCAATTAAATAAATTAACCTTTGATTTTTTAGTTAACATAGGTTTGCCAAATGAATGTGCACCATTCCTAAGTTTTTTTGAAGACAGCGATGAGATCTACAAAGGAATCTTTAAGTTATCAGATGTTTATGGTTTTCTAAAAGATATACAAGAAGAAAATAGTAATTACAGTTTTGACCAGTATATTATTATTGGGTCTGATGTAAGTGGTAATCCAATTGCTATAAATACCAAGAAAGATTGTATAATAGAATGGTTAGATCACGAAGATTTATTTTCAGCCCAATTTATGAATTCTTCAATTCAGCAAATGGGAGAATGTATAGTTGTTTATAAAAAGTTTGTTGAAAGTGTGATACTAGAAAATGGAGAAAGCGCAATATTAGATTCAAATTTTGATGATGTCCATTTTGATGAATTATAACGTTTTTTTAAGGAAATGGATGCAGCAATATTATCTGAAGATGGTTTCTGGAAACAAGAACTGGAATTGCTATTAGTGAACAGAGAAGATTCGAAAAGAGGATAAAACATGTTAATATTCAATAAATTATTAAGGTTAGTATTTATTATGCCCTTATTCATGTTTGTGGTATCTAACACAGCTTTTGCTGCAGAAGCCGCATCAGAAGAACCATCAGCATTTTTGTTATTTCTAGGGCGTTTTCATCCGCTGTTTGTGCACCTGCCCATTGGTTTTTTAATTATTGCCTTTTTACTGGAATGCTTTTCACGCCTGCAGCGCTTTCACGAAGTAAGACATGCTACTTCACTGGTATTGCTCTTAGGAACAATTAGTGCGGTGGCCGCCGCCTTGTTAGGTTATTTTCTGTCTTTTGAAGGAGGTTATGATGAGGATGCGCTTTTCTGGCATCAGTGGTTTGGGATTGGAGTTGCTGTTACGGCAGCAATAGCCTATTATCTTAAAATCCGTTCGGAGGGAAAAGTCAATATGGCCAGGAAAGCCTACATTCCTGCTCTTTCGGTAAGCATGGTTTCTCTGATGGCAGCTGGACATCTGGGGGGCAATCTCACGCATGGTTCTGAATATCTTACCCAATACATGCCTGGACCATTGCGTACCCTGGCTGGATTGCCTGTACAAACGAAAACGGTTGCCAAGCCTATTACCAATATTCAGGAAGCCGTTTTGTATACAGATATTGTGCATCCCATTTTTGAAGAACGCTGTATCAGTTGTCACAACCCCGAGAAAAAGAAAGGCGACTTATTGATGCACAATTTTGCCGACCTGATGAAAGGCGGAGAAGATGGAAAAGTACTGGTCGCCGGTAAATCGGCGGAAAGTTCCTTATACAAGCACATTACGCTTCCGCTGGAACACGATGACCACATGCCACCTAAAGGCAAAAAGCAACTCACGAAAGCCCAGATCGAACTCATCCGCTGGTGGATAGATGAGGGTGCCTCGCCAGATAAAAAAGTAGCCCAGGCGAAAATAGATGAACCCGTAAAAGAGGCGTTAGCTAAAATGGGTGTATCCTCAGAAGATGAAGGCAAGCCTACCGGTATTTTTGCTAAACAAGTAGCACCAGCCAATGCAGCTTCGATTGCCACCCTTAAAAAAGCAGGATTTATGGTAATGTCTATTTCCCAGGATAATCATTATTTGCAGGTAAAATTTACAGCTGCTGAAAATACATTTGGCGCTGAACAGATCAAAAATCTGCTCACAGTAGCACAGCAAGTCGCATGGCTGGATTTAAGCGACGCAAAACTTACCCCGGAAGGATTAAAAGATTTATCTAAACTGCCTAATCTGACCAGGTTGCGGATGGATAAAACCAATATTACCGACGAATACCTGGCACATCTGAAAGGATTGCCCAACCTGGAATACCTCAATTTGTATAATACCCAGGTTAGTGATAAAGGCTTGGCGCAACTCGCTTCTTTAAAAAACCTAAAAACCCTCTATCTCTGGCAAACCCAGGTAAGCCCGGAAGGCGTTCAGAATTTGCAAAAACAAATTCCTGGACTTGTTGCCAATACTGGCTGGGTGGAAAAAGATACCATTTCAACTGCACAAAAAAACTCTCAGGTAAAAGTGGTGAGTCAGAAAAAGTAGGCATTCTTTTAGGATTTTTATTAAAGCTATTCTAACGAAAGAAACTCTTATCAATTAGAATTAATAGTCTTCAACCGCTCCAGCCGGGCGGCAGAATTCCGGCGGATACGGGCATCAAATGACATATCTGTAGTTTGTGTAGGTGGCAGCATCTGGAGTACTTTCTCTGAATGGCGGATAGCTTCAGCCTTATTTCCAAGATCTTCCTGCATACTGCCCAGATTATTCCATAACCAGGCCTCTCTGGGATGTACTTCCGTAGCAAATTCCATGAGTGTTAAGGCTTCTGTGGGCTTATTCTGCCGCCTGAAGGTATGTGCCAGTTGATTAATGGCATTTTCATGGAGAAAAGGAGCCGTAGAATCCAGGGTAATATATTTTCTGGCAATGACTAAAGCTGTATCTATTCCCTTTTTCTGAATTACCTCTGTAAATTGTTGCACATCTGGTGGGGGTGGCAATGCTGGATACTGCTTAAATGTCCAGAGGGAATCAGGATATTGAGAGAAAGCTGTAGCAGCGCTTAGCTTTTGCTGGGAGGTTTTATCTTTTTTTAGTACCGCATTAAAAAAATGCAGCAAATACTGGTTGACCAGTTCATAACTTGCTCGCAGGGAAGGCTCTTTTTCTCCCCGGTTGTGCAGAATAGTTGTAGAGGCTCTGCCTTCCGTAGCCATATCCCAGTGATGCAAACCCTGGTAATTTAATTGCAGATGATATCGGTCAGAGTAGATTTTCTTGTGAAAGTCCTCAAAATGTGTGTCGCCTTGCGCTAATCTTTTTCCATAGATGTGCAGAAAAGGAACCTGCAATTTTTTGACATCATAATAGTTGGTAGAAGCCAGCTGATCCCAGGAAGATTCGCCATAAATAGCACTTTCTATGTCAGCCAATGCCCCAATACGCTTATCTTGCATCGCCAGTAAAACCTGCGAAAATCCAGATCCGCTGAATCCATAGGTTCCGATGCGTTCTTCATCGATCAATCCTGCCTGATTGAGGTGTGCAATGGCTAGTCGCATATCTGTTACTTCATCAATAAACCTGATTTGTGGACTACTGGCAGAGGCATTGTCTCCAATGATCATAGCTACCACATAGCCATTACTGGCCGTCAATTCATTGGTAATAGAGGTAGACAAAGGCCGCAACACTCCAATGAGCAGCGGAAATTTTTCTTTCAGAGGCGAAGCTTCTTTTTGAGAAAGTAAGGCTGTTTCTGACAGTTTTTTCCAGTCTGCATCAGAGATATTGCCGAAGTATCCTTGAAAATACGTCCGGTAGGAATTTATTAAGCCATGTTTTTTCTCTGCGTCAAAAGAGCCACTGGTACTAGTCAGATTTTCTGTATAACAATACTCCTCATAGGTAATCTTGCCTTTGCCAGTGTTGGGTTTGACCGGATACCAGAGATGAATGTTAAAAGTACGGTATCTGCTGCCAGTTTCTTTCTCACCCAGGTAATTATACAAAGGCTTGCTTACCCGTGATTTATCCGTAATCGGGATAATTTTAAACCCAACCTGGTATTGTCCAATTGGCAGTTTTTCGAATGCCGGCTGTGCTCGTAACAGAGGAAATCCCAAGGATAGCAGTAGAAAAAGCAAAGATGTTTTCATAACAGTATAGCGCTAAGTTATTGGATTTGTTTCCAGGCCCCTGCTTTCCACTGCCAGAGTTCATTGCATAACGTGATTTGTCCGGGGGAACCTGGTTTAGGAACAGAACCGCCAAACAATAGCAGGCTATTCTGGCCATAAGCAAAATGGGTGGAATTCCGGACGGAAGGGCCAATTGAGAAATTGATTTGTGTCCATTGGCGGCCGTCCCATTTCCAGAAATCACCCAGCTGTTTTCTATCTTCGGTAAAGCCGCCAAACAGATAAGTTGCCTTTTCTTCAGGATAATAAACTACCGGAAAGCGGTTACGGGCCGAAGGACAGTTTTGGTCACAGGAAATCTTTTTCCAGGCATTATTTTTCCATTCCCATACTACTGCTTTGCCTTCTTCCCAGTCTGGAATTACCAGCGTTTGCCTGTTTGTATCGTAGGCAATACCAGTAGGCCCGTCAGTATGCGGCCCATCGGAGGATAATTTTTTCCAGCTATTTGAAGTATATTCCCACAATTCAAATTTCTGATCTTTGCCATACATAAATTTGGTTTTATCGCTGGCATCGCCGTAGGCTAATATTCGTTTATTTACCGGATCATATACGGCCTTGGGTGTTTTAACCGGGCATTCTGAATTTACCTGTTTCCAGTCCTTGCCATTCCATTGCCATACATCCATGTAGATAACATATGGGTTTTTTGCTTCAGAAGCACCGCCTATCAGATACGTTACTTTCTCCTCTGCATGATAGACCAGGGCATGTCCGCTTCTTCCGCCAGGGCCAGGTGTGTTCACATCTTTCCAGCCTGCGCCATCCCATTCATGCACCTGGATAAACTCTTTCAATTTGCCATCTTCCGCCACCGCTCCACCATATAAAATCAGTTTGTTGCGGTGGGTGTCAAAAGTGACTTCTTCCAGGTGCCTGGCCTGTGGAAGCGGATTATCCATGAGCCCAACTACTAAAAAGAGAATGCTTAAGGTAAACTGATACATATCTGTTTGACTTTATAATCTGAGTAAGCGAAAAAGCTGCAATCCTTCTTTGTTTCTGGCTGGGTAGGAAGAGAACCTGGAAAATAAGGGTAATAATTAGCGTAAGGGAGTTGTGCTTCTGTCTTCCGGAAAATTATATATCACTTTACTTTTTCCAGTAAACCTTTAAACCGGTTGTCAGTCCTTAGGGAAGCCAGGTCGTTTTCCTTTTGAAAATGTTCTTTGCTGCCATATCCATTCTCAATGGCTTTGTAAAGGGCAATAAATGCTTTATCTGTTTCATTGATTCTGGCATATCCCCTGGCGAGGTCATAGAAATCATGGCCTATCGGTTTAATCTCCACCAGTTTTTCGTAGGCATGTACGCCTGCTTCATACTTGCCCAGCTGGTATTGTACTTGTCCTAACTGCGCATACAAAGCCCGGCTTTTAATCCCTGTCTTCAGGACTTTCAACAGTACAGTTTCTGCTTGGGTTATTTTTTTCTCTGCAAGCAATGTATTAGCCTGATTAAAAGCTTCCGCTTCTGCGTCACCCATTCGTTCATAAGAATTGAGGCTTGTCTGTATCCAGGTTCCGTTATCGGAAATTTTCTTCCATTCTCCGCCTTTCAATTCCCATAAAGCTGATTTTATAGTATTGTGTTCTCCAAATCCGCCATAAGCTGCTATTACTTTTCTTGCTGGGTCATATCCCAGGGCAAGGCCAGATCCCAAAGGACCACCAGAAGCTATTTTAGAAAGTGATTTCCCATTCCAGTTCCAGGTTTCTCCATTGGTGCCATGTATAATGATCATGTGTAGCTCTTCGCTGTAGGTCATGGCATGGCCGGTAGTAACGCCTATATCAGGCACTTCGATTTGCTTCCAGATCTTTCCATCAAATTCCCACAAATCCGCTGGCTGATCGTAGCGTTTTCCGCCAAATAGTACTAGTTTTTTCCGGCCAGGATCATATGCAAAGCCAACATTACCTCTTGGTCCCGGGCCGGGGATAGAAAGTGGCGTAAATACATTTTCTTTCAGCAACCAGGTAAGACTGTCAGGCTGGCCGCTTATGGCATTGCGTCCACTATATATGACAAAGGCACCCAGATGATCTGCGAAAACCATTTTGTGGTGATCATGGGCATCTATTGGACCGGTATTGACCTTCTCCCAGGTTGAACCGTTGAATATCCAGGTATCATCTTTATTATCTTTTAGGAAATTCTCTCCCCAGCCACCAAACAGGTATATCTGTCCGGTTTTGGTATGTAGGGCAGCCGCATTGCCGCTTCTTGATCCTGGTCCGAAAGCTTTAATCTGTGCCCATTTCCATACATCATTTTGCGTTGAATCCAGGTGGATGGCATATCCATCAAATAGTAACAATGCTTTGCTGGCAGGATGATAAATAAAGTGTGCCCTGGCTCTGGCATCTGGCATAGCTGTATTCGCTTGGTCAAGTGTGGCTTTTTCCTGCACTACTATTTCCAGCACCGGAAAACCAATCAAGCCAATTATAAAAATGAGGCTTTTTAGAATGGTCTGAAACATGTGAATGTAAATTATAATCCGAGTAAGCAAAAAATTCGCAACCCATCTTCCTATCCGATAGGAGTGGAGGAGAAAGTACAGATATGAGATTACTGTTGATACTTTTTAATAATGGCTTCTGCACTATCAATCAGCTCTTTTTTTTGCTGTTCGTTCAGAGAATTGCTTTGGTTGGCTAATGCAATACACATCTGGCTGGAGCGTATGCTGCCGGGCTTATCCTGCAAAGCATTATATAAATCGGCAAGTCCACTGAAGGCATAAGGAGATTTTGGAAACTGGCTGGTATAATACTCAAATATTTCCTTTGCTTTGGTAAGATTTCCGCTTTTGATAAACTTATAGCCCTCATAATTTAAAATACGCTCCATGGGCGGGTCGGCAGGATAATTGGCCAGATGGATTTTTATATAGTCAAATCTCCGTTTTTCAGGCTCCCGGAACATAAAGAAAATGACAGTCTGCATGCCTTGCTTTGAGAACAGAGGAACTGTAACACCAGATGACCTGGCTTGCTGCCAGGCTTTTTGCACCAAGTCCAGCTTATCAGCCCGTACCCAGGACAAAAATTCACCTTCTGTGGGCAATACAGGTCTGGCCGGTGTTTTTACTACACTTAGAACATCTTCATCTAGTCCATTTTCCTTGGGCTGTGCTGATATAAACTTTTCTCCTTTCTGGTCTTTTTTTAAGGCGGCATTTAAAAATTGCAGGGTATACAAGGCTGCCAGATCATAATGCTTTTGTGGGTTGCCCTCTGACTGGTTGGCAATTTTTGCAAAGGGATAAAACTCAGCATGTGGCATATTTTTAAATTTTACCCTATATCTGGCAGCATAATGCATGGTATCTACCATTGATGTATCTTTATCTCTATCTGAATTGATGATCTCCAGTACAGGTATTCTGATAGAGGACAGTTTAAAATAGGGCAATTGATGAAGATCCATATGTAAAAAGGATTCCAGAAGCGCCACAGCATCGAATATTCCCGATTTGCTTTGCAAATGAATTCCGGTTTGAGCGAACATACCGACCATGGCTAGCTTATTCACGTCTGCTTCCGGAAGTCTGCTTAGCTGATTAATGACAAACTCGATGTCGTCGGCCTGGTAATACAAGAGACTAAGATTGTTTTCACCCCGGCCATAAAAGGCAGGACTGCTGCCCATTAATGGAATAGTGATGACTACATACCCATAACTTGCCAGATATTCAAGCAAAATACTCTGTGCCGTTACCGGACCAATGTGTATCACTACCGGAAACTTTCCGGCTACCGGGAGGGCATTATATAAACAGGCCGTAGATGTATTGGCGATTGTTTGCCAGTCTTTATCAATTACGCCATTTGGGAAATAGGGGCTAAGCGGACCGCTTCTAAACTCACGAATCAACTCGGCTTTTAGCGCCAGACTGTCTGGTTGGTTTACATCTTTTGCGGCATAATCAAAATACATTTTATACCGCATATATTTCCCGTTCCCTTTTTGTGCCGGATACCAGACATATAGTTGTAAAGGCCGCCCTCTGACAGGCTTTGCTTCTTCGATTTGTGGAAAATAATTCCGGCTATAATCAACCGTCATAATGGTTTTGAAGCCAACTTCATACTGGCCAGGTTGAAGTTTTCCCCATTGCGGATACTGGGCATATCCTTTCATACACAGAAGATGTGTAACCAAAATAATAACCAGTGCCTGTTTCATAACCGGATTCACCGTATAAGTTCAACTGAATTACAGTTTCGGTAAAAACAGGCAACAGGGCTTCCATTCCGATAAGAATGGAGAATAAATCTAAGCACTCATTTTTTTCAGAAAAGGTTCACGGTATTTGGAGGGAGTAGTGCCATACCGTTTGCGGAATAATTCATTAAAACTGGATACTGAATTAAAACCAGAATCCAGGGCAATGGCTGCAATCGTGAACCGGAAGTGTGCCTGGTTGCTCAGCCGCTGCCTTGCTTCTTCCAGGCGGAACTCATTTACATAATCGGCGTATGTTTTTTTCAGACGTTCGTTGAGTACCTGCGACAAATGATGGCGGGAAGTTGAGAGTTTAGCTGCCAGTATATCTATGGTCAGTTCGGGTTCCAGGTACAGTTTTTCATGCCCTATTAGGTGGTGCAGTTGAGCTTCAATACGGTCACCTTCCTCTGGTTTAAGGCTGGAATGGGCATATTTAGGCTGGTTTTGTACTTTTAAAGCGACCACTGGCTTTTCCGGCGCAGCAAAAGGAGCCGAAGCTGCAATCACCCGGTAACTGATCCAGTAAATAAGGATAGTAAGCGAAAGAAACAGCAGGCGCAGATCTGGTAATTGTCCGTAATACCTCACCATTATGGCCAGAGTAAGAATAATCAGCAATTCAACTATTGTAACCACCCGGATAAATCCTCTCACCTGCGGAATACTTATTTTGTAGGCAGCAAAAGCATAGGCGCTCAGGATGGCTGACTGAATGGCACCCTGAATATAGGAATGCGGATGGATATGCAAACCAGGAAGATGCAGCAAGGAAGCACACTCATGCAGAGTTGCTATCAAAAACGGAACAAAATGCAACAGATCTTTGCGGTGGAAAGTGTTGGTGTTTTTTGATTGAGTATATAGATAAAGGATAGGTCCGATTAATAATGGGAATTGATAAGATAAACCATACAGATACAATACATTTTCCATCAGCCATACTTTGGTGATCACTTTAAAAGTCAGCTGCAAACCAACGATTACCAGAAAAACGCCCATATACACATTGGAAAGCTCCTTCCGGTGATTCCTGAAAAACCACAGACTTAATAAAGCGCCTTGCAGGGCACCAAATAAAAGCAGGAAGATGTTGGCCTGGTGTATCATTATTGAAAAAGTATAGCATAAAGATACACAAGCCTTTGCAGGAAAGGAATACACAAATGATGGTATTTGATGCGCAGATTGGGTGATTTTTATGCATTCAAACATAAAAAACAGGGATTTAATTACAATTAACCAAAGGTGGAACAGCTATAAGAAAACACACAGCCATGATGCTACACCGGTTAATACAATAAGAATAGTCTTTATATTATTACCGGTAATTATCCCACGCTTGGCGACCTGTCAAAGCTGACAACCGACTGATGTGAACAAAACTTAACATACATTTTGCATACAGGAAACGCTTCGGTCTCAGGACGTACCTACTTTTGCGCCAGCTGATTTGTGCAGGTCTGATTGGTTTAGTCGTATGTTTAGTCAGCGCTATAGCCGGGAGAAGCGTGGTGCTAAGTAGCTCAACATCTGGCCGCTCATTCACTCTATTTTTATGTGTAAGATTTATAGACCTAATAATCAAAAATAAAAGACCTGAGCAAAAAGGTGTTAGCCATGGTGGATATAAAGTTGTAGAGGAAAGCTCACCTGCTTTGTATACTATTTTTGCCAGTATTCTCGTTTCTTTCCATAGAAACACCTGTATATTGAAATAAAATTTGATATATTTTAAATATTTTTTTTCTGAACCCCTGCAGAATTTTATATAAAATCACCCAGAATGCGTGAGCAAATAAACCATACCCGGCTTTTGATTGCTAAGGAATAATAATGTAATAAATCAATTCAAAATATAATTTTTTGAATGCACCCTCCGCCAGTCTTTTATAGTATAGCTCCGGCCATTTTGTAGAATACTTACGCACCTAAAGTCATATCTGACTATTTATGTGTTTTTTCGAAAATGTGTTTGGCAGATCATAGAAATTTAAAACTGCTGATACCTGTTTTTTGAATAAATCTGCCTCTGTTTTGCTAAAATTCTCATTTTATCTTTAGTAAAGGCATCTGTGTATTTCCCCCTCTTCCGCAGATTGTATACTGACGCTGATACCCCAGTTTGCGCTTTTTTACCTGTATATACGCCTAAAAATGACACTTTAAATCACCCATTATGAGTGATTTTTTTTCATTTGATAAATTGGCATTTTTGAAAATACTGGTAATTCGATAGCTATGTTTAATAATTAATTTGGGTCATTTTCCAAATAATTGGTGGCATATCTATAGGCTTTCCAAAGAATATATCAACAACCTATAACTTCATTTAAATTATGCCAAAGAAATTACTGATGGGGATGCTACTAACCATATTATGCATCCAGCAGATCTGGGCACAAACCCGTACGGTTACCGGAACCGTGCGAGGTGCTACGGATAACTCACCCTTACCGGGGGTAAACGTAATTGTAAAAGGCACCAACAGCGGTACTACTACCGGCGGCGATGGTGCATACAGTTTGCCCGTTCCGGAGAATGCAACGCTCGTATTCAGCTTCATTGGGTTTAAAACCCAGGAAATTGCTGTAGGAAACCAAACCGCCTTAGACGTAAAATTAGCTGAAGATGTAACCAGTCTTACAGAAGTTGTAGTGACAGCATTAGGTATTGAAAGAGAAGCAAAATCTCTGGGCTATGCTGCCTCTACCGTAAATAATGTGGAATTAACTAGGGGAAGAAGTGCCAGTGTAATGAACTCATTGCAGGGTAAAATTGCCGGTGTAAATATCTCTACTGCTTCCGGTGCACCAGGTGCTTCCACCAAAGTAATCTTACGGGGATATTCTTCTATTGGTGGAAATAATAACCCACTCTATGTAGTAGATGGTGTGCCAATCAATAACAGTGCAAATAACTTCTCTTCAGATGACATCAACTACAGCGCAAGAACCGACCTGAATGATTACCTGGATTTTGGAAACCGGGCCAATGATATCAATCCGGATGATATAGAATCTATTACTGTACTGAAAGGCGCTTCGGCTACGGCATTATATGGTTCCAGGGCTGCCAGTGGGGTAATCCTGATTACTACGAAAAAAGGAAGGTCAGCTGAGAGAATAAATGTTGATTTTACCAGTTCAGCTACCTTTACTACTCCGTTGCGTCTGCCTCAATTACAGAATACTTTCGGACAGGGCTGGAGCGGCCACTTTGCATTTGAAGAAAATGGAAGCTGGGGCCCAAGAATGGATGGCAGAGACCGTTTATGGGGTAACGTGGTAGACAATTCTCAACAAATTAAGCCATTCAGTCCTCAAAAAAACCTGAAAGATTTTTACGAAACAGGGACCTCGTATATCAATACAATAGCTTTAAGCGGTGGTACTGAGAAATCTACTTTTTATTTGTCTTACGGGAATGTATCTGAAAATGGGATTGTACCTACAGATGCTGACTCCTATAAAAGAAATACACTGGCTTTACGCGGTTCTACCAAAGGAAAGAATTTATCAGCATCGGCTTCTTTGAATTATGTACGCAAAGACGCTAAAGCATTGACTTCCGGACAAGGTGGCCAGGGAACGACTGTGTTCCAGGAGATCATTCAGACTCCCAGAGATATGAGTATTGTAGATTTTAAGGATCTCAACAACAAGTTTAATAACCTGAACAACTTCTACAACCTATACGCCCAGAATCCTTACTGGCCTATTTATAACAATGGCAATACATTTGATGAAAACCGGATTTTCGGAAATGTGAATCTGGGTTATCAGATTACGCCCTGGTTAACTGCTTCCTGGCGGGTAGGCGGAGATATTTCCAATGCATTGGTAAAAGGATGGGTAGCTATTGCTGAAACAGATCCTTCTAGTCCGAATGCTTCTCAAAAACAGTATGTGGGAAGGGTGAATGAAAGAACCAGATTTGCCAGAGAACTGAATAGTGATTTTATACTATCCTCTAACAACAATATTACAGAAGATTTAAATATCACTGGTTTAGTGGGTTATAACGTAAATGAGCGGTATTTTAAAGATAACCTGGCTTATGTGAATGACCTGGATATTCCCGGGTATTACAATCTTTCAAACAGTTCAAATCCTCCTGTTGCACAAACTTCTACTTCTTTAAGAAGATTACATGGCATATATGCACAAGCAGGTTTATCCTACAAAGATTTCTTGTTCATCAATGCGTTGGCCCGGAATGACTGGTCTTCTACGTTACCGGTAAATAAAAATTCATTCTTTTATCCTGGCGTTAACGGAAGCTTTGTGTTTACAGATGTACTGCCTACCATAAAAGGTGTACTCTCGTATGGTAAAGTACGCGCTGCCTGGGGGCAAACCGGTAAAGATGCTGATCCTTATCAAGTTAACTCAGTGCTGACGCCTGGTTATGCGCAACTTCCTTTCGGAGATATTACTTTCCCTTTAAATGGCGTAAATGGATTTGAAGTATCTAATACGCTGGGAAACAAAAACCTGAAACCTGAAATCACTACTGAATATGAATTTGGTGCCGACTTACAGTTCCTCAATAATCGGATTGGTATAGATGTAGCCTATTACAACCGTAATACGGTGAACCAGATATTTGCGGTACCGGTTGCTGCTTCCTCTGGCTATGGTTTTAAAGTACTTAATTTTGGTAAAATTCAGAATAAAGGGATAGAACTATTAGTGACGTTAAATCCTGTTAAAACCTCTAATTTCAACTGGGATATCAGATACACCTTCTCTAATAACCGTAACAAAGTAATTGAATTAACATCCGGACTTGAAAAAGCTACTTTAACCCAGGCTTATGGTGTTGAATTTGTTGCCATCAAAGGTCAGCCTATGGGTGTATACCGTGGATATGTACCTTTAAAAGATGCGCAGGGACGTACAGTGGTAAACGAGGCTACCGGATTTCCTATTTCAGCCCCTCAAAAAGAAATATATGGCAATGCCCAGCCTAAATACCTGATGGGATTGTATAATACATTCACGTATAAGGATTTATCTCTGTCCTTTGGCTTTGATATGAGACAAGGCGGACTAATTTATTCTTATACACAGCGCTTATCTCAATTTGTAGGAAACAGCACTAATTCTTTATATAATAACCGCCAGCCGTTTATTGTTCCAAATTCTGTGTATCAACCTGTTGATCCTAATACAGAACTTCCACAAGTGGATGATGCAGGCAATCCGGTATATGTAGAAAATACAAAGATCGTAGATGTAACCAATGTTTCCTCCTATTGGAATGATACCAGTAATCCTCCCATTGAAAGAGAACACCTGGTAGATAAGTCTTTTGTAAAACTAAGAGAAGTAACCATCGGATATTCATTGCCAAAAAGCTTGTTTAAAAATATTCCGGTGGCAAATGTCAGCATCAATTTAGTTGGCAGAAACCTGCTCTTATGGACACCTGATGGTAATAATATCATAGATCCTGAGGTAACTACTTTCGGAAACGATCTGACAGGTGACTTTGGTGAATTTGGACAGGGCCCTACGGTAAGAAGCTTCGGCGCAAGTTTGAAAGTTGGTTTCTAAAGATCTGTTACCTCATAAAGTTTGCAACTTAACAAGTTGCTTTCTAACTACTTAAAATACTAATAAAATGATAAAAAAATTAATAAATATAGGACTCGTTTTTGCGCTGATATTATATTCGACTTCATGCGGCAACGATTTTCTGGATGTAAATGTAGATCCTAACAACCCGAGTGATGCCACAGTTAATTTGGTATTTCCGGCAGCTGTAGCTTCCAGTGCGGGAGTAATAGGCGGATGGTATGCGGTACTGGGCGGAATATGGTCGCAGCATTGGGCGCAGAATAACGGATCAAATCAATACAGAGATTTTGATTCCTATGACTTACAGCCGACTGACCTGGATTTTCAATTCCAGGAATTATATGCCAATGCCTTAAACGATTATGAATTTGTACGTAAAAGAGCTTCTGCCGAAAAGAACTGGACTTTTTACCTGATGGCTACGGTTATGCAGGCATATACGTATCAGGTACTGGCTGACTTATATGACCAGATACCATTCTCGCAGGCACTTCAGGGTAATCAAAACAATCTTACTCCAGTATATGAAAATGGTCAGGCGGTATACGATTCTTTAATTGTACGCCTAGATGAAGCATTAGCTAAAGACTTTAACTATTCAGAAAATGGTTCTCTTACCTCTAAAGCGCCAGGTGAGGCAGATTTTCTGTTTGGTGGAAATATGGTCAAATGGAGGCAATTTGCGAATACATTAAAACTTAAAATGTATTTAAGGCAAATTTATGCCAGACCAGAGGTAGCTAAAGCAGGGATACAAGCCTTGTATGCTTCCAGTGCCCAGTTCTTAACAGAAGATGCCGCTATGACACAGTTCATTGATGTGGCCAGCAAGAGCAATCCTCTATATGAAGCCGATCAGCGGCAGTTGAATACAAACCAGAATTTACGTGCGAGTGTCACTTTACTATCGTTCTTACAAGCAAGTAAAGACCCCCGGATAGATGCGTATTTTATACCAGGATCTGCAGGCCATAGAGGTTTGGCACAAGGCAGTTTTAATATTCCAAGTACTTCTATTGTACCTACTGCGTTATCAAGAGCCTTACTTACCGCCACAGACCCAGTATATTTTATTTCCGCCTCAGAAAGTTATTTCTTACAGGCAGAAGCTGTAGCCAGAAATTTAGGTACAGGAAATGATGAAGCTTTATATACACAAGGAATAGCTGCTTCATTTGCGCAGAATAATATGAGTACCACTATTATTTTAGATTCGCAAGGCAATGATTCTTTATCATACAGTACAGTAGATTCTTTAATATCGCCTGAAAAACCTTATGCCTATCCTTCTACCGGATCTTTTAAAGAAAAACTAAAGGCCATTACCGTACAGAAATGGGCGGCTATGGCGGGCACTAACCAGGGCCTTGAGTCATTTTTTGAGCAGAACCGGACAGGTTTTCCTGAATCAACAGATGTAGCTGCTTTTTTGCCCAATAATACAGTGAATCCTGAATATTATCCTGCACATGCCGGTGAATTCACTTATGCTGTTGAGGGCGTGACAAGTGGGCTTTTCCCAAAGAGAGCTTTGTTTACTGATACAGAGCGATCCAGAAATCCCAATACGCCGCCACAAGAGCCTATTACAAAAGCAATATGGTGGGATGTAGCAGAAAAAATTGACTAATTACAAACATAGAAAAATATGAACAACAATAGATTTATATATCCTGTTCTCTTCATGCTAGTGACTTTGTTCTGGAGTTGCGAAAAAGAGCTGGATACAGAAGGCTTATCCAGGATTACTACCTTTGCTGATATACAGGTAACTGGCGATGAGTTAGCAATTGTAACATTAGGCCAACCTTATACTGACCCAGGTGCTACTGCGGTCGAAAATGGAAAATCAGTAACAGTTACCACTGAAGGAGAAGTAGATGTAAATACAGCTGGTATCTACACTATCACTTACTCTGCTACTAATTCAGACGGATTTCCTAATGAAGCCAGCAGATTAGTGGCCGTTCTGCCACCCTTACCCGATGAAGTAAAAAACATGGATCTGAGTGGTCAGTATGTGCGTACAGGTAATTTTGCAACTGTTGAAAAACTGGCTGATGGTTTATACTATATGACTAATGTAGGAGGTTTAGCTGCACCAAGTCCGATCGTAGGGGTGTACTTTTTACATACTGGTCCTACTACCATAGATGTGCCTCATCAACCTACCTCTGTTGGCGGCCTTCAATGCCTGTCAGAAACCTTAAGTCCCGATGGGAATAGTTTCTCCTGGAGAGTGGTAGAAGATCAACTGACTTACTTCAATGCAAGCAGTATTCGGGCATTTTCTAAGGTAAAACAACCCACCATCAGATACGAATAGTTAACAAAGTATAAATGAACAGAGATATGAAAAAATATTCAATATTGATAATAGTTCTTGCTGTATTGGGCTTATCAGCTTGTGAAAAAGATGATCCTGAAATCATAAATACAGCTACCTATCCCGTAAGTGGGGAATGGTGGGTAACTTATCAAATAAGAAACGAAGCAGGCCAACTAGAAGATGTTGGAGGTGGATATTATCCATTGATTACATCGAATACTGCTTCCAATAAGCCTGATTCTATATGGATTACTGATGAAGGTACATATTGGGATTATCAGGTAAAAGCAGGACTGGATCTGCCAAATAAATCTTTTGCAGTACAGGAAGGCCAGAATGTATCCTACGATAGTAAAGTGCGGATTGCGAATGGCAAGGTCTTTTTAAACGAAGGCCGTTCAACCAGTGGTGTGGTCACAGATAGTTTATATATGGAAGTAGCTTTTGATGATGATTCTGAACCTTTTGGTACCACTTACATTGTTTCCGGCCACCGGAGAACAGGTTTCCTAGAAGATGAGCATTAATAACATTTTTGTGTAAGTCATAATAAGGCAGTCTTACCAAAGACTGCCTTATTATGACTGCTTTTGATTCTCCTTTTTATGCGAATAAAATTTATAAGAAATTTTTTATTGATGATCATGGCTTTGTATAGCCAGCATGCGATATTGAACGCACAGGCTGTACAAACCAAAGAACCTAATTACCGTGACCCTGTTCTGGACCGGCAGGCTAACATAATTGCAGAAGTGAAAGCAAAGCCAGAAGCCACCCAAGGCACGTATTATATAGATACCGAATGGCATACAGGCAATATTTACTTAAAGTCTGGTGATACGCTCCGGAATTATCCGCTCAAATATGATATTGATAAAAACCTGATCGAAATTAACACGCCTCAAAACGTAAAAGTCCTGCATGGCGACAAAGCAGTTGCTTTCGAGTGGAATACTGGAACTTCTACAGCTACCTTTATCAATGGAGAGTATTACAAGGTAGACGGCACCAGACTGGTTGGCTTTTTCCAGGTGCTGGTAGTAGGTAATTTTCAGTTGCTATCCAAAACAATGTTAGAGGTAAAAAAAGCCGATTATAATGTAGCCCTCGATGTGGGAAGCCGGGCAGACAAAATTCTGAAAAAAGAACGGCTATTTATTGCCAGAGATAAACAACTCTATGAAATCAAAGGCAAAGATGATCTAACACCTTTTGGAGATAAAGCCGCTGCTGTAAAATCATATGCGAAGGAGAACAAACTCAAACCCAATAAACGGGAAGATGCCATGAAACTGGTGCTCTATTCTAACACAATCTGAGCATTTTTATAAAAAATACATTTTTTTCAGCCATGCCTATAATTGCATGGTTTTTTTTTGCTCTTACCTGTTCTTTGCCTTAAAATATAATAAACACACTGGGTAGTATTGGCAAATTGATGATATAAGTTATTAGTAATCAGTATAATAATAGTATATAAATCCTCCATATCGGGTGATTTAGGGTCTTTTTTTAATCAGGAAATTTGAGGTTTAGATTCCTTTAAAGGAGAAGCCATTTTGTTTGAATGGTTCCTGACCAGAAGTAAAACTTTCTCCTTCCAAAGAATCCCACACATCTAAACCCTTATTTTTCATGAAAAGAAACCTACTAATTGGTTTGCTGTTCACGCTATGTGTGCTGCAGCAAGCCTGGGCGCAAACCCGTACAGTAACCGGAACCGTCAGGGGGGCTACCGACAAATCGCCTTTGCCCGGAGTGAACGTAGTTATTAAAGGCACGACCAGCGGAACTACTACCAACCTCGATGGACAATACAGCCTTCCGGTACCCGAAAATGCGACACTTGTATTCAGTTTTATTGGATTTTCTGCCCAGGAAGTCCTGGTCGGTAACCGGGCAGTCATTGACCTGCAAATGGAGGAAGATGTAACCAAACTGACGGAAGTGGTCGTAACGGCTGTTGGCATTCAGCGGGAAAAAGCCTCTCTGGGCTATGCCGTGCAGGAGGTAAAAGGCAACATGGTAACCGATGCCAGAGAGCCGAACATTGTAAATGCACTGGCTGGCAAAATAGCAGGTGTGCAAATTAATAGTTCCGGCGGCCAGCCTGGCTCTTCTTCCAGAATCACCATCCGGGGAAATAGTTCAGTACTGGGCAATAATCAGCCTTTGTTCGTCGTAGATGGTATTCCGGTAGATAATTCCCAGAATTTTGGTGGGGGTCAGCTGGATGGAAATGGCCGGGGTAATGGTGATAGTCCGCTGTTTAACGGCAGTTCTTCTAACCGGGGTGTAGACTTAGATCCTAATATCATCGAAAGCATCAGTGTACTGAAAGGCGCAGCCGCATCCGCTCTATATGGTTCCAGGGCGGCAAATGGGGTAATTCTGATCACTACTAAAACCGGTAAAGCTGTGGCTGGTAAAAAGGGACATACCATATCTTTCAATACCACCATGGGCTGGGATGAAGCCAGAATTGCCGGTTTTCAGGATAAATACCTGCAGGGTTTGAACGGAAAATACCGGAATGGCGAACAAGTAGGCCGGGGAGGCTATTCAGAAGAGGGGGCTAATTTAGATCCCCGTTCTACAAGAGCATGGGGACCACACATTGACTCAGTAAGCCAGGCCGTAATCGATTCGATTGGCCGTCCGCAGCTCTATGATCCCCGCAAAGATTTTTTTCAGACCGGCAGATCTTATGATAACTCTATTAATATTTCCGGAGGCAATGAAATGTTCAACTATTTTACCTCTTATTCAGATTTCCGGCAAACTGGTATTGTTCCTAATTCGGAATTCAAACGGCATAGTTTCCTGGCAAAAGCTGGAGTAACCTTATCAGAAAAGTTAAAAGCAACCGCCTCGATCAACTATGTAAAATCCTACAACCAGTGGCTTACGGAAGGAAATGGGGCTCGTTCATACTTATATGGCTTGTATTTTACGCCGCCTTCGTATAATATCCGCCCCTACCGGTATGAAGATGGCAGCCAGCGGAACTTTAGTGCGAATTTTAACAATCCTTTGTGGCTGGCCGAAAATAATAACCTTTCCAGCGATGTAGACCGATTTATTGCCAATACGACCTTAACTTATCAAGTACTTCCCTGGCTGAGTATTACCGAACGAGTGGGCCTGGATACTTACCTGGATAGCCGGAAAGAAAAAGTAAATATAGGGACAGTTGGCCGCCTGCAAGGCAGTATGTACGACGAAAACCTGCAATGGCGGGAGGTAAACTCTGATCTGATTGTGACCGCCAATAAAACCTTTAGCAGCGATTTTAATGCTACATTCATGCTGGGAAATAATATCAATTCCAGGTTTCTGCAGCGTGAACTACAAAGAGGTACCGGCTTAAATATTCCTGGCTTTTATAACATTCAGAATGCAGCATTGATCACTGCGTCTGAAAATACAGATCAGCGCCGGTTAATTGGCATATATGCCCAGGCTACGTTTGATTATCGCTCCATGATCTTTTTGACCCTTACCGGACGCAATGACTGGTCATCTACCTTGCCCAAAGGCGAAAATTCGTATTTCTATCCTTCTGCCAGCCTGGGATTTGTTTTTACAGAACCGCTTGGCTTAACCAACAGCGCTATCTTTCCTTTCGGAAAATTGAGAATGTCGTATGCCGCCATTGGAAACGATGCGCCTACCTATTCCCTTACCAGTACCTATTCGCAATCTAATCCTGGAGATGGACAGAGAGGTAATATTCAATATCCGTTTCAGGGCATAAATGGCTTTGAACTGACCAACATACAAGGTAATCCAAACCTGAAACCAGAACGGACCACTGAATTTGAAATTGGCCTTGACCTGCAGTTTTTGCGTAACCGGTTCAGAATCGATGCCGCTTATTACAAACGCCGTTCGGTAGACCAGATATTTCCAGTACCGGTTTCCCCTGCCACCGGATTCATTCAGCGCTTAACTAATTCGGGTGAGATTTCTAACGAAGGTCTGGAACTGGTAGTGGGAGGTACGCCTGTAAAAGCCGGAGACTTCAGCTGGGATGCACAGATCGTATTTACAAAAAACGTATCTAAAGTAGTGGCATTGGCTCCCGGCGTAGAAACCATCCGTCTGGGTGGATTTACCAGCCCATCCATTTTTATCAAAGAAGGCGAAAAGTACGGCGTGATCTGGGGGCAAGGTTTTAAACGCAATGAGCAAGGAAAACTGCTGATTGATGAAGATGGATTGCCGGTTCTGTCCGATGCATTGGGAGCGATCGGGAATATCCAGCCAGACTGGACCAGTGGCATCCGGAATACTTTTTCCTGGAAAGGCTTGTCCTTATCTGCGTTAGTAGACATCCGCAAAGGAGGTGATATTCTCAACTTCGATCAGTATTACTCCACTTTTTATGGTACTGCTAAAATAACAGAAGCCAGAAACACCACTATTGTGTATGATGGAGTAAGTGAATCGACCGGTGAACCTAACACCATTCCAGTATTACGGGATCAAAACTACTGGCAGAATTTCTATAGCCTCTATGATGAAAATTTTGTAGAAGATGGCAGCTTTATAAAGGTACGTGATATTAATCTGTCGTATGCGTTGCCACAAACCCTGCTTTCCAAAACGCCTTTCCGCAGCTTACGAGTGTCAGCCATTGGCCGGAATCTGTTTATCAAATCCGATTTCTCCTATGCTGATCCGGAAGGCAGTTTGTATGGTAGCTCCAATGCCCAGGGATTTTACCATTCAGTTACCCCCGGAAGCAAAAGTTACACAGTCGGCCTGAGTGCCACCTTTTAAAATGGCGAATGAGTGATTGGGTGAATGAGTGAGTAGAATATTCTAAATCACTTATTCTCAATCGCTCATTCACTCATTCTCTCAATCACCTATTCACCCAAACTCTGAATAACTCTTATGAAAAGATTATATATAGGTACAAAAATCTTCCTGCTTAGCATGTGTTTGCTGGTGGCGACTTCCTGCGATAAAGAATTTATGGCTCCCTTCCGGGATGATCCCAATAATCCCCTGGACGTATCCAATGACCTGCAATTGTCTGGCTTGCTGGGTAACTTTTCTTACTCTGTACTGGGAAGCGATCCTGCCAGGATTCCTTCGTTCTGGATTCAATATACGGCCTTTACCGGCGCTCCTCCTTCTGAAGATAATTATGATGTAGATGAATCAGATGTAGATAATTTATGGACATATAGTTCCTATACAGCCGTCATGCAAAATGCCAAGTTGCTCAATGAAAGTGCAACCAGGCAGGAAAATTATCATTATGCCGCCATTGCCAAATTAATATGGGCCTGGAATATGTCTGTAGTAACAGATCTCTGGGGAGAAGTGCCGTATTCTGAAGCCTGGCAACCAGAAAAAACATTAAAGCCCAAGTACGATCCACAGGAATCCATTTATACAGCCGTCCAGGAATTGCTGGATGGAGCTATTGAAGATTTTAACAAAACCAGTGTGCGCAGTCCTGCCGCCGATGATCTGCTGTATCCGGCTGCTAATCAGAATGCCTGGCGGAATAACAGCCTGCCAAAATGGATAAAAATGGCTTATACTTTGAAAGCCAGGTTTCATATGCACCTGACCAATGCTCCAGGCTACGATCCGGTAGAACAATCTAATCTTGCCCTCATAGCACTACAAAATGGATTTGCCAGCAATGCGGATAATGCGCTTTTTCAATATTATGATGCTGAAGGTGCCGAAAATCCCTGGTTCCAGTGGGCCATTGATGGAAAATGGAATGATGATACCCGTTTGAGTGCATCTTATGTAGCCAGGCTGCAAGGATTGAATGATCCCCGCTTGCCTATACAGGTACAACCCACTACTAATGGAACACCTCAATATAATGGTGCGCCCAATGGGGTAGGTAACCTGGATAATAATGATATTTCAAATATCGGCAACTTTTATAGCGATGCAGAAGCGCCTTTACAATGGCTAACGTATGCGGAAGCAAAGTTTATTGAGGCTGAAGCCAGGTTCCGGGTGAGTGGAGCGGAGGCTGCTCAGGAGGCATACCAGCAGGCTATTGTGGCTTCTATGGAAGACCTTGGAGTTGATCAGGAAGCAGCTAACAATTATGTAGAAGCACGGCCAGTGTTAACGGCTACTAATGCGCTGGAAGAGATTATAGAACAGAAATACATTGCTCTATTCCTTCAATTTGAAGCTTTTAACGACTTTCGCAGAACCGGCTTTCCCAACGATCTGCAACTGGCAGCCGATGCCCTCACGCCAACTATCCCGGTCCGTTTCCCTTATCCGCAGCAGGAGCTCTTAAACAATGCAGAGAATGTTTCTCAAACCAATGTTCCTACTGGCAGAAATGGCCTTACTCTGCCGGTTTGGTGGGATAGAGATTAGATGGTGAAGCTTTAATTATACTTATCAAAACCCTGAAAAATACATTATATTATATTTTGTAAGATAACTCTCAAATCACTGATTGTTTATGCAAAAATTGGCTTGTAAAAGGCAAAACAAAAGAAAAGCTTCTAACAGAAGCTTTTCTTTTGTTTTCAATCTGTCCATCATTCCGGCAAATGTAAAACGCTGCTTATTCACGTTCCCAGAAAGGAGGAGGTTGGATTCCAAGTGAACGCAGGTAAACATACCCTTGTCCCCGGTGATGAATTTCATTGTCAATAAAGTAAAAGAGTGTCCAGTAGATTTTGCTTTCGTACTGGCCAAAGGCTACATCTGTTTCCTGAAAGCGTTGCAAGGAAATCTGTGGCCAGGTTTTATTGATGGTTTCCGTTACTTCATCCCAAAGCTTTAATAACTCAGCTTTTGTTGTAGGAGTATTTGGTGTAGGAAAAGCTTCCCAGTTGCCAGTAGCGATTCCTCCAATACCTTCGCCTCCCATTCCGATCATTTCCAGCGCTAGTTCCGAAAAAGGACGCATCCCTCCAACAGAATAAGAAAACAAGGCATCATCTGGAAAAGCTTCAATCACCCGGCGTGTCAGTTTGCGGTGCCCTTGCCAGTGGGCAAGTAATTGTTCCGGAGAAAGTATATGTGTCTGGGTGGCTTCTTCTGCCTGCATGCTGTTAGTTTCCATAAATAAAAATGTTATAAGTTTTGATCTGCTACAAAGTAAAACATGCCCGGTGACAACCCTATGTCACCACAAACTGAAAAAATGTAAGAAGGGATTTGCCGGAATCCGCCTGTGCCCGGCAGGATGTTTCCCTATATTGAAAGCACTTGCCTATATTTGCGGCTTGTTATGAAAAAGAAGAAAGAACGCCTGCCTGTATTAGAGAACATCCGGATCGAAAGTATTGCTGCGGAAGGAAAATGTATCGCCCGCCATGAAGATATGGTCATATTTGTGGAAGGAGTGGTTGCTCCCGGCGATGTAGTAGATCTGCGGATCACCCGGAAAAAGAAAAATTTTATGGAAGCTGTGCCGTTGCGCTTTCATAGTTTGTCGAAGGAACGCACAGAGCCGTTTTGCCAGCATTTTGGCTTGTGTGGCGGCTGTAAATGGCAGCACATTCCTTATCAAACGCAACTTGATTATAAGCAGCAACAGGTAAAAGATCACCTGGAAAGGATTGCCAAAGTAGAGTTGCCTGCCCTTCAGCCGATTTTGCCTTCTGCCGAAACCACCTATTACCGCAATAAGCTGGAGTTTACTTTTTCTCCCAACCGCTGGCTTACCGATGAGGATTTGCGTTCAGAGAAATTACTGGAAAAACGGACGCTGGGTTTTCATATTCCCAAACGCTTTGACAAAATACTTGATATTGAGCATTGTTATCTGCAACCGGAACCTTCTAATCCCATCCGGCTGGCAGTGAAAGAATATGCCCGTTTGCATAATCTCTCCTTCTTTGACAATGTAAAAAATGAAGGTTTTCTCCGGAATTTGATCATCCGTACGGCTAATATTGGCGAAGTAATGGTAATTCTGCAAGTATACCGGCCTGATAAACCGGAAGTGGAAAAACTACTGGCATATTTGTTAGAACAATTTCCGCAGATCACTTCCCTGCAATATGTAGTAAATCCCAAAGGCAACGAAACCTTCCATGACCTGGAAGTCATCTGTTTTGCCGGTAAGCCTTATATCACCGAGCAGATGGAAGACCTGCAATTCCGGGTGGGTCCTAAATCTTTTTACCAGACCAATGCCCAGCAGGCGTATGAACTGTATAAAATAACCAGGGAATACGCCGGTTTGCAGGACCATGAGGTGGTATATGATTTATATACCGGCACTGGCACCATTGCCAATTTTGTAGCCAGGCAGGCAAAAAAAGTAGTTGGACTGGAATATGTGCCCATGGCGGTTGAGGATGCCAAAGTCAATTCACAGATCAATCAGATAACGAATACTTCATTTTTCGCCGGTGACATTAAAGATTTACTCACAGGCCATTTTCTGGCACAGCATGGTAAACCAGATGTAGTGATTACCGACCCGCCTAGGGCTGGCATGGACCCTCAAGTAATTCAGATGCTGTTGGAAGCCGAGCCACAAAAAATTGTATATGTGAGTTGTAATCCGGCTACGCAGGCCAGGGATATTGCTTTACTGGATGCTAAATACAAAGTGGAAGCATTACAGCCAGTAGATATGTTTCCGCATACCTACCATGTGGAGAATGTGGCTTTGCTTGCAAAGAAGTAAATTAGTCATTGGTCAGTAGTCATTAGTTGATATAAGTGTCTACAATCACACAATTATAAAAATGACTACTGACCAATAACCAATAACAATCCGTTACTGGCTCTTTTTTAAACCTTTCAGAAATTCAAGGCTTTGGGGAATTTGCTCTACGGAACGGGAAGATTCGTCTTCGATGAAATAATGCTCTACGCCAGCTTTTTTGGCTTCTTTCATGATGGCGGCTATTCCTACATCACCGCTGCCTAATACCACATTTGTTTCCACATCGGCCCGGCCATTCTGGTTGCCTTCGGTACCAGGCTTCCGGTCTTTGAGGTGCATGAGTGCAAAACGTTTGGGGTATTTTTTCAGTAAGGCTACCGGATCTTGTCCTGGGTGTTTTACCCAGAATACATCCATTTCGAAGTTCAGGTATTTGGGATCAGTATTTTTAACCAGATAATCAAATAAAGTGCCTTGTTCGTAGGGTCTGAATTCAAAGCCATGCGGATGATAACACAGCGTAAGCCCATTTTCATGAAGTACTTTTCCGGCTGAATTGAATACCTCAACTGCTTTTTTCATCTCTTCGATCGTGAATTCATCGTCTTTGTGAGGAATCCAGTAGCAGACTACATACTTGGCACCAGTAAGTTTTGCTGCTTCTACCGCTGCCTGGGGATTAGTAGCCAGTTGATTAAAATCAGCGCCTGTACTAATGATTTTGAGGTTATTCTGTGCCAGTAGTTTTTTAAACTCATCCTGCGACAAGCCATAAGTGCCGCCACCTTCTATTTCGCGGATATTCCAGCTTTTTATTTTAGCAAAGGTTCCGGGTACATCTGTTTTAAATTGCTCCCGAAGGCTGTATAACTGCAGTCCGATTTCCTGTGCAAAGAGTAAGTTATTCACTGAGATCAATACCAGATAAGTGAAAAGTAGTTTAGAAAGCATAGATAAAGGTTTCATAAAGGTATTAGAAGTTTAGTTAGTAGTCATAGGTTATGTTTCCGTAGTATACAAATCATATATTGAACTGCCAGAACCTTTTGCAAGTATTTTATTTTACAGGCAGATATACCTCCGCCATCATACAACGGGCACTGCCGCCGCCATTGCTTTCGATAGTATACAGGTCGGTATAGAACATCTGGTTGTGTTTTTCAAGCTTTTTGAGCTGATCAGGCAGCAGCGAACGGTATGCCTGCGTAGACATCACTAAGATATTTTCGCCAAACTTGTTCTGAACCTGCAGCATGTTTCCGGCAAACCGCTTCAATTGTTCCATACTGATTTCAATTACCTCTTTGCCGGTTTGTTGCAAGGTTTGAAGTACATACGCCCGTTCTTCATCATTAATGATACTTTCTGTACAAATAACAGCAAAGCGGTCGCCTATACACATTACCACATTGGTATGATAAATCTGCCTTCCTTTTTCGTCGGTGGAGGTAAAGCTTACTACCCGGAAATCCATTTTCCGGGCAAACTCCTCTAAAATCTCCGGACTGGTACGAGGTGAAAGACAGGCATAGGCAATTCTATTGATACGGTCTAAAACCAGGCTTCCGGTACCTTCCAGGAATTGCTGGGCAGCTTCATAAGTAGTAAAATCCAGGGTATTATTTACTTTGAATTTTTTTTGCAAATGGCTGATAATCTCTTCCCTTCTTTCCAGGCGGCGGTTGGGGGCGTACATGGGATATAAACACACGGTGCCATTGGCATGAAAAGACACCCAGTTATTAGGGAAGATGGCATCTGGGGTATGTGGCTCCGGAGTATCTTCAATAACGGTTATATCCACACCCAGATTCCGCAAACCATCTACCATAGCATCAAATTCATGTAAGGCTTTTTCCTGTACTTCAACGGCATTCTGAGCGGCTTCCGGGTCCTGGAAAGCATTGCTCTCAGCAGTTTGTTCATTAAAAGCGAACCGCACCGGGCGTATCATTAATATATGTGAGGTGGCTTGCATAGCTGTAAATGGTGAATAAGCGATTATATTGTCTGAAACCTGTACTTATCGGAATTTGGGATTAATAGGATGTATGAATGAACTGAAAGTAGAATTCGTAATTCCTTTATATTTTTTCCCTGAATAGCGGCATACTCATACAATGAGAGCCGCCCCGGGCTCTTGATAATTCCGCCGAAGGCAGCAAAATAAGTGTGTTTTCCATGGTTTGCGGAGAAAGATGGCCACTTTCAAATGCATGCAGTAAGTCGGCAGCACATATTACATCAAATCCAGTATTCCGGAAAGCTTCTACCGTTTTGTCGTTGCGGTCGTAGCCAATTACTACACCCTCTTTTACCGCCAGCAGATTACAGGAATCCGTCCATTGTTCACGTACGCCAAAAGGGAACTCATTATTTCCCGAATAAATGAACCTGGTTTTTTTACCCGATTGTAAGTCATGCTTGCTGATATCATCCAGCAGATCTTCCAAATACTCGAAGTGAACAGGTTTATCTTTATCTTTTATGAACTGAACAATTTTTAGCTTATCCGTCACTTTCCCATCCATCAGGCTTTCCATTACATCCCGTTTTTCAAGTTCTTCCCCCTTTTTAGAAAGAGTTCCCAGTAGTACCCATACATCTTTTTTTACCTGCGTAAAAATGGTGTCAATATGCATATAATCCCGTTTTTTGGGAATCCAGATCACCGTAACTTTCTCAACCACATTTTTCTCAAAAAGCACTTTAATCACCTGGTTGGCTGCATAGGGAGAAGTGCGTTCGCTGCAACCGATCAGCAAATGATTGGCACTTACCATCATTACATCGCCGCCTTCCAGGGTAACCAGTTTGTTGTCTTTTTCTCCATCGGGTAACAAAAAATGGTGTTCACTCTCAGGCAGTTCAATGATTTTTTCACGCAAATCTGCAAACAAAGGATGATTATAGAAAATGTACTGAGTTAACAAAGCTTCCCGGGTACGGGCGATTTTAGCCGGCTTATTCAGCAGCACATGATCGTTGATGACAATGCCAATATCACGGGTGAAGATGAAGTTGGGAATCGGGGCAAAAATCATACTTTTGTCCGGAAGCGTTCCCGAAATCAGCGTTTTGGATAATTCTTTCGGTTCCATTTCCATGAGTTGCCCTTGTGTAGTATACGAGCAACGTTCAACTGCGCAGATAGAGGCAATCAGCCGCATTTTTACATCTGTTACTTCTAAAATATCTGCCAGCAAATATTGTGGATCTATTACTTTATCGGAGTTGAAATAGTCCGGATGTTCGGGCTTATAAAAATTGCGTTGATTCGCAGCCGCATCTATTTCTTTGATCTTACCCTTTACTTTTTCGGGGTCCAGAAAATATAGTAAAATTTTAATATAATAATCATATTCCCCTTTCCGCATGGTATCCAGGTGCACAATATCTTCAAAAAGCCAGTCCTGGGCTTTAGATGGTACTACTTTACCCAGCCCACTATCCGGACTGTGAATAATGACCCGTTTTAGAGTTCCGATTTCAGAAGTTACATGAACAGGGATAGGTTGTTTGTATGGGGGCATAAATAAAGAATTTATTCACCGGCACAATTCCGGATTACTGGTGTGTGCAAATCTAAAACAGGATTTTTGAATAGCTACCCTAAACATTCAACTTACTCCATCACCTTTTTTACCTTCTGAAGCTGGGTAATGGCATCTACCATACGAAGCCAGCTTACCTGCTCACCAGTGGATAGAGATTCATAGGCATACCCTTTGTCAACCTGTATAAGTTTGCATTTTCCTAAATCGTAGCGCAGTGCTTCTACTACATCGCCCACTTGGAGCGGAAACTGATTGATGTCGGCCAGTTGAGGTAAGGGCGTTTTTGGCTGTTCCTGGTGATTTTTTTTCTTAAAGAAATTAAACATATCTACCCGCTTTGTTAACTGTGGTAAGTTAATCCCATTCCCGAATATTGCAAAATAATACGCAATCGTTGTTGGTTGTTCGTTAATTTTGTTGATGAAATGGTCTTTAGATAACAAACCCGTAAGAGCACTTACGGGTTTTTGATGGCTGACACTTTTATAGTATACCAAAGACCAGAGACTTCCTAGGCATACTGCCCGATAATTCTTTCCAGCTGATGTACTGGTACTACGCCAGATTGCCGCCAGAGCAGTTGGCCGCCTTTAAAGACCATCAGGGTGGGCACACTTTGTACATTGTATTTATCGGCCGCCTGCGGATTTTTATCTATATCTATTTTTACAATTCTGGCTTTGTCGCCGATTTTTCCTTTTAGTTCTTCCAGCATAGGTGCCATCATTTTACAAGGACCGCACCAGGTAGCAAAAAAATCAACCAGCACCGGTGTTTCAGATTGTATCAGTTCATTAAATCCCATAATAGTATATTGTTAAAAATGACTTGTATTTCTTTTCTTCCTTATAACACGAATACATATCAGACTGGTTTCATTTCTTGGCAACCATGATTTTGGGGATTTGCCGGATTGAAATCAAGCTTACTGGTTTTTATAATCCTGCAATCTTCTTACCCTGTGTAATCCCGGTTCCAGACAATGAGCCTTGACTATTAGAAAAAATTAGTATTTTACGAAGCCATTTTTTCTTATACCTGATGAAAATAAAAAAAGCCGTTATTACAGCCGCTGCCAGAGGGGAACGCCTCTACCCGGTAGCTGATACCGTTCAGAAAGCCATGTTGCCCGTAATTGATACAGATGGATTATATAAGCCTGTCCTTCAGATTATTGCAGAAGAAGCATTTCTAAGCGGCATTGAAGAAATATGTGTGGTTTGTGCGCCAGGCGACGAACAGCGGTATACAGAAGCATTTCAATCCCTGCATACCAATTTGCTGCAATCCTATAAAGGTATTGACTGGGCCAAGGAAGAAGCTGAAAAAATTGATCATCTGTTGAGCCGCCTGCATTTTGCTGAACAGAAAGAGCCATTAGGGTATGGGCATGCCGTACATTGTGCCAAAGGATTTGTAAATAACGAACCTTTTCTCTTATTGCTGGGCGATTATTTATATGTGTCTAATATGCCAGGAAAACGCTGTGCACAGCAATTGATAGATCTGGCCGTGCAGGAAAATTGCTCCGTATCAGCTGTAAATCCAACGGTTGAACACTTGATTGGGAAATACGGAACCCTTACTGGTAAACATATTTCCAATGTGCCAGGGGTGTATCTGGTGGAAAAACTCATTGAAAAACCTTCTCTGAGCATTGCTGAACTCGAACTTCAGACACCTGGCTTACGCATTGGCTATTACTTATGCTTTTTTGGAATGCATGTGCTTACGCCGCTGATATTCCAGATTCTTGAAAAGAATATGCCGCATTCCAATGGAAACTTAACCCTGACTGCGTCCCTGCAGGAATTATCCAGACAAGATAAATACCTGGCACAGGAGGTAAAAGGCAGCCGCTACGACATCAGTAAAAAGTTTGGCCTCTTGCAAGCCCAGATTGCCCTAGGTTTAGCCGGTCAGGCTCACAATCAGACACTCACTACGATTGTAGAAACCCTGGCTGAAGCCAATACCAGAGCAATTAAATAATTCAGTAGCAATAGATTTTAATCTTCCTGCTAAATAAAATGATTTGACCATTCAGCCATTCAATACATGAATGTTTTTATAGAAACCATTACCACAACCGAACCTGAAAAACGGAACCGTTCTTTCTACGAGCTATGCCGGCGCTTTACTTCCAGGCAATTATTTGCCCAGTTGAAAGAACTGGATACTTTCCGCAAAGCCAGCCAGAATTTGTATGACCGGGTACGTGCCATTTTGTTTTTACATGCCGGCTACCGCTTTTTTCTGATGGAAGCAGCTGATACACCTGAAACCGGCAAAATACCCTATGAAGGGTTTGAAGATCTGCTGGGCAGGCGTTTTGAACAGGCAATAGTTTGTTTCCTGGATGCCATTGAAAAAGAGGGTCCGAACGCAACCTTATTCAGCGGGCTGGCCGAAAGTTATCACCATTTGTCATTCCAGATTCTGGCCGATCAAGTGCGCAAGAGTGTACGTTCCAGCAAAGGAAACCAGTGGATGTTCCGGGTAGGCCACCTGGAAGACCATCCCATAAAAATTCATTCCAGGTTACTCAAGCGGACAGAAAACTCCATTTTTTATCCGGTGCTGGAAGAACAAACCCCGGTACGGATGGATTTGACACATAGTGGCTGGTCTGATATATTTTTCCTCGGAATGGATTATCCGGAAGGAGCGAGGGTCATTAATGTGTCGATTAATTTAGGTGTGTTTGGCCGGGACAAAGACATTAAACCACCCATACAAAGCTATATCCGCATTATTCCTGAACCTGTGCTGCGACTAACCAGTATAGACCTGAATGTGACCAAAGACATTACCGATTTAGCCGACTTATTTAATTTCGGAAACGATTACCTGAGCCTGATTAAAGCTGGTATTATTGCTTCCGGTTTGATTCCTCCTTCTTTTGAAGGCACCAGCCAGCCCCTGGACCAGATATTATCCAGAATTGTAGCTCCAGGCATGGGAATAGAGCTGGTGACTAAAGTAAATGATATACCAAAAGGCTCCCGGCTGGCCGTTTCTACCAACTTACTCGGTTCTATCATCAGCCTGTTGATGCGGGCTACCGGCCAAACGCAATTGTTTGAAGGAGGATTACAGGAAAGTGAAAGACGGCTGGTGGCTTCCAGGGCTATACTGGGCGAATGGCTAGGTGGTTCTGGTGGCGGATGGCAGGATTCAGGTGGTGTATGGCCTGGCATTAAAGCCATTGAAGGTACTTTTGCCCAGGAAGGTGATCCGGAATATGGCATCAGCCGGGGTTGTTTACTTCCAAGGCACCGGATATTGCAGGGAGACGCTGTACATCCGGATATTGCTGAAAAAATGACCAGTTCCCTGGTATTAATGCATGGTGGGATGGCTTCCAATGTAGGTCCTATTCTGGAAATGGTTTCTGAGAAATACCTGCTCAGGGCCGAAAAAGAATGGGAAGCCCGCAAGCAAACTAATCAGATATTCGACAATATTTTACAGGCACTCAAAGAAGGTGACATTAAGAAACTGGCCGCAAACACCGGACGAAACTTTGCTGAACCCATTAAAACCATTATTCCGTGGGCTTCTACCTATTTTACTGAGCAGATTATTGCGAAAGCCCGGAAACAATTCGGAGAAGATTATTATGGTTTTCTGATGCTGGGAGGTATGTCTGGCGGAGGAATGGGCATGTTTGTAAATCCGGAAAAATATGAGGAATACAAGCAGCAAGTACTGAATATACTCAAATCTACCAAAGCGGAATTGTCTGATTCCTTGCCATTTGCTATGGAACCAGTAGTATATAACTGGCAGATTAATCCTAATGGTACGTATGCCCGTTTACATGAGGGCAGCGAAGCGATGATGCCTGCGCAGTATTATGCCATTCACGTATCTGAACTGGTAAGGAAAGAGCCAGCCAGTATTTCGTATATCCGGCGGGCTGAAATAGACCATTTTACAACTTTATGTGATGCGAATAATGAGGCGTTTCCACTGTTAAGAACGATTGTTAGTAACCTGTTTAAAGTATCAGACCCAGCCTCCCAGCACAACCGGCTGGCTCAGGATGAAATGGCGGATCGCATTAAAAAAGAAAATGGATTTGATTATATCCAGCATGAAGAGATACGTGAAGCCATACAAAAAGGAAGAATTGGCTTGTCGAGGAACCGATTGCCTGCTGAAACCCTGATTGAAGATGTGCATGACTCTGATATTGCCAAATTGGAGACTTTGAAGTCTTTATATAAAACAGGCGAAGAAGCTATTAAGGCAGGAAAGGTAGCCGTAATGAGCCTGGCAGCTGGTGTAGGCAGCCGATGGACAAAAGGAGCTGGTGTAATTAAGGCACTCAATCCGTTTGTGGAAATTAAAGGTGTTCACCGCAGTTTCCTGGAAATGCACCTGGCCAAAACCCGCAAAATAGCCGAACAATACAATGTGCTGATTCCGCATATTGTAGCCACCAGCTATTTAACCCATGAGCCCATCCGCAAGAAGCTGGAAAAAAGCCGCAATTATGGCTATTCCGGAAAAGTATATCTTTCCCCAGGCCGTTCTATCGGACAGCGTTTTGTGCCCATGGAAAGGGATTTACGCTTTATGTGGGAGGAAATGCCACAGGAAACCCTGGATGAGAACAAACAAAAAGTACGGGAAGCGGTTAGGCGAACATTAATTGGCTGGGCAAAATCAAAAGGAGAAGGGACCGATTATTCTGATAATATTGCAGGTCAGCGTTTTTCGCCTTTAGGCCACTGGTATGAAGTATCTAACCTGATCCGGAATGGTACCTTAGCAACTTTGCTGGACGAAAATCCTTCGCTGGAAACGATCATGCTGCATAATATTGATACGCTTGGGGCGGATGTTCATCCTATGGCGCTTGGTCACCATCTGAAATCAGGTAATGTACTCACTTTTGAAGTAGTGCCCAGACGAATTGACGATAGGGGAGGTGGCCTGGCCAGAGTGAACGGCCATGTACGTTTGCTGGAAGGGTTAGCCCAGCCCAATGAAGCAGACGAACTCAAACTCAGTTATTATAATTCCATGACCACCTGGATTCAGATCGATCCTTTGCTGAATCTATTCGGACTTTCCAGGGAAGATTTAAAAGGGGAAGATGCCCTGCTGGCAAAAGCAGTACGGAGTGTAGCCCACCGGATGCCTACGTATGTAACGATTAAAGATGTAAAATTCCGCTGGGGTCATGGACAGGAAGATATTTATCCGGTGGCCCAGGTAGAAAAGCTCTGGAGTGATATGTCGGCTTTACCGGATATTCAATGTGGCTATCTGGCTGTACCCAGATTACGTGGCCAGCAGATGAAAGATCCCGCACAGCTGGATTCCTGGGTTACCGATGGCAGTAAGGCGTATGTGGCTTCCTTGTGTACATTTGATGAAACTTAGGCTTTTTAGCAGATAAGCATAGTTTGCTTGTTTTTAAACTTGCTTAAGTAGATACTATGAATACTTTTGTTGATAACTGCACACTAGTAGTTCATAAAATATAAGATGTCAGGTAAATTAGGTAATTTGATCAAAAAAGCCATGGTCATTTATCGAATTACCCTCAGTGCTGAAGAAAGAAGGATCTTAAGTAGTTGGATAAATAAAGGCAGCCGAAAGGCCAAAGATATTCAAAAAGCCTATGTGCTGTTAGCCAGCGATGAAACAACAGGCAGGCAAAGTGAGACTGAGTTGGCAGAAACTTATAAATTATCTACCAGAAGTGTGGAGCGTATCCGTAAGTGTTTTTGTGAGCAGGGCATGGGCATGTTTGATAAGAAAACAAGAAAATTAAGAAGCGACAAAAAGATAGATGGGAAGGTAGAAGCGCATCTGCTGGCATTAGTCTGTAGTGAGCCGCCTCAAGGACAGGCAAAATGGAAACTGCAACTGCTGGCAGACAGATTAGTAGAACTCAAGGTGATTGACTCCATTTCCCATACGAGTGTGGCAAGCCTGTTAAAAAAAATGAGCTTAAGCCTTGGCTGAGGCCCATGTGGGTGATCCCCCCTAAACAAAATGCAGGGTTTGTTTATCAAATGGAAAAAGTGATTTCAGTCTATGAAAGGCCATATGATGAAAAGCAGCTGCTGGTCACTTTGGATGAATCACCCAAACAACTTATTGAAAGCAAACACTTCATAGGCAAAGATGGAAAACAGTATCAGGACAGTATCTATACAAGACATGGAGTGCGTGATATCTATATGGTCTTTGAGCCATTAGCCGGTAAACGATATTGTTTTGTGGAGCAAAACCACAACCGTTTCACCTGGGTAAAGATTCTAAGCCGGTTGTTGGATACTACTTACAAAGCATGCGAGAAAATCACTTTAGTAGAGGATAACTTGTCGGCTCACAAACCAAGTGCTTTTTATGAACTTTATCAACCTGAGAAAGCTAAAGCGTATTTAGACAGGATAGAGTTTATCTTTACCCCGGCTCATGGCAGTTGGCTCAATATGGCAGAAATAGAGCTATCAGTGTTACAAAGAGATTGCCTTGACAGGCACATTGCCACAGAGGATGAGTTAATAAAACAGCTAAGCGCCTGGCAGGAGAGCAGAAATAACAAAGCAGTAAAAGCTAATTGGCAGTTCACCAATCAAGATGCCAGGGTTAAACTCAAAAAACTATACCCGACTATTTAATGTTTATAGACTACTAGCTAATGTGGATATTTTGTATGATGAGAATTGTAAATCTTTTTCAATTAAGCATGGTCAGTTATTGAATAGTACCGATGTATTTTCAAATCAACATACGGATACGGAAATCTTTGCCTTTCCAGGTCTGATTAACTCTCATGATCATCTTGAATTTAACCTTTTTCCTTTATTAGCCAGGCATACTTACGGTGATTATAAAGAGTGGGCAAGCGATATTCATCAGTATTATAAAAAGGAAATTAAGCAAATATTAAATCTGCCACTACCGTTAAGAGTGGGTTGGGGTATCCTGAAAAACATTTTAAATGGAATTACTACTATTGTACACCATGGAGGATATCACCGCTTGATTAACCAATTTAACTACCCAGTATTTTTACACTATCAATACATCCATTCTATCAGCTATGAAAAAAACTGGAAATTAAAATTAAATTATCCATGGTTTCAAAAAGATGTAATGGTTCATATTGGAGAAGGAACTTCTCCCGAAATGACCGCAGAGATTGACAATTTGATTAAATGGAATCTTTTCAAAAGAAATTTAATAGGAATTCACGCAATTCAAATTTTACCTAAGCATGCTAAGCACTTCAAGGCAATAATATGGTGCCCTGACTCCAATATTTATTTATATGGTAAAGGGCCAGTTATAGATAAAGTAAAGCATCTTACTACTATAGTATTTGGTACAGACTCTAATCTTTCTGCTTCATCAAATATGTGGCAGCAAGTACGTGTAGCGAGAGGCTTGGGCATGCTAAGCGACGAAGAACTTTTTTATGCACTTACAAGAAATCCTAAACAAGTTTTTAAGCTGAATCATCGGCAAACTTCAGGAAACTGGGTTATTGCCAAACGAACCCATACAGACTTACCACTATCGTTTTATAGCCTGAATCCGGAAGATATATTGCTTGTTATTGTAAACTACAAGGTTGTACTAGCAGATGCCGCTTATATAGCCTGTATCGATCAAGGGCTATTTCAGCCTATAAGAGTAGGTAGAGCAGTAAAATGGTTGCCTTTGCAATGGAGTCAGTTAGTAAGTGAATTGGAACAATTAAATGTATCCCTTCCATTAAACGTAAGTTCACTAAGACACATTCCTCCACGTTAGCTATTTCCGATATATGGAAGGAAGTTACCGCTCATTACATTTTAATGCTCATGTGTCTGCTATATAAGACTCTGGTTGGTATTAAAACTGTTCACACATCTTTAGCCCTACCGGTCTTGATAGGGTTTTAGCGTATTTTTTTAGCTAGTTGTTGTGCTTCAAAACGTATTTTAAATTACAAAAGCCTGCTTATAAGCAGGCTTTTGTAATTTAAAATATGAGAATGTATGTGTTTATAACAGCTTTTTGATAATATCATCTACTGTTATATTCTCTGCTTCCGCTTTAAAGTTACGTACAATGCGGTGGCGCAAAATCGGAGAAGCTACTGCTTGCACATCTTCTATATCGGGAGAATATTTTCCGCTGAATAAGGCATTACATTTTGCCCCTAAGACCAGGTATTGCGAAGCTCTTGGACCAGCACCCCATTCCAGATATTGATTGGCTTCCGGTGCAGCGGTTGCTGTATTTGGACGGGTTTTATGCACCATTTTTACAGCGTATTCTACTACATTATCTGGCACGGGCACCTTACGTACCAGGGCCTGGAACTCCCGGATTTCATTTCCGGTAAGCACTTTCTGCACATCATAATGGTAGGAAGAAGTAGTATTTTTTACAATCTCTACCTCTGATTTATATGAAGGATAATCCAGTTTCACATTGAACATAAAACGGTCCAGCTGGGCTTCAGGTAGTGGGTAAGTACCTTCCTGCTCAATAGGATTCTGGGTGGCCAGTACGAAAAAAGGACGGTCAAGGCCATATTTTTGTCCGGAAATGGTAACCGAATATTCCTGCATGGCTTCCAGCAAGGCAGATTGTGTTTTCGGAGGCGTCCGGTTGATTTCATCTGCCAGAATGATGTTAGCAAAAATAGCTCCCCTAATGAATTTGAAATTCCGTTCCTGGTCGAGTGTTTCAGATCCTAAAATATCAGATGGCATCAGATCTGGCGTAAACTGGATACGATTGAAATGTAGGTCGAGAGAAGCGGCTATCGTTTGGATCAACAGGGTTTTAGCTAATCCTGGTACGCCTACCAGCAGGCAATGACCTTGAGAAAAAATAGCGGTTAATAATAATCTGATTACTTCATCCTGGCCGATTACGACTTTTGAGATTTCTGCACTTAGTTTTTTATAAGATGCCTGTAAGGCGTTAGCTGCTTCTACATCAGAGGTATATTTCACTTGATTTGGGGTATTAGGGTGGGAATTGATTTACTAAACTCAGAAGCTGTGTAAGGAGAATTTCTCTTTTGCTCAAATCAGCTTACTCTGTATATTGATTTCTGCTCCATTTAGGAATAATGGGCACATAAATTATGTTTGCTATTGAATGCCCTGCATCAGCTTACAATCCTTGTAGTCATCATCAATGCTGATATACACTTCCCCTTTGGATTTTTCAAACCATTCATTTAAGACTTTATTCTTCTTTTCTCCCAGGGCAGCGTTGTATATTTTCTGCCAGTCGTCGGTAAGATTAGCATAATGCGGCGCAATTTTAGACTTATAATATAAGATACGCATAGCACTTTTTCCATCATCGGTACGGTATGCTACCGGTTTACTGATGTGGCCAACCTGCATGGTATCTACAGTTAAATAAATAACCGGATCGAGGTTTTCGGCAAATATTTTGGTGCTGCCGCTATTTGCATCAGTTAAAATACCGCCACTGGGTGCAGAAGCCTTATCATCGGAATATTCTTTAGCTGCTTTTTCAAAGCTGATGGTATCAGACAGGATACGTGAACGCAGGCTATCCAGGTAAGCAGTTGCCTCAGTTAAATCTACATCTGCATAGCTGGGGCGAATCAGGATATGACGGGCATTGTATTCATCTCCCCGGCGGTCTAAGAGCTGTATGATGTGGAAACCAAATTCTGATTCAATTACCGGCGAAATATCATTCTTTTTTAGCTTTAAGGCTGCCGCTTCAAAGTCGGCTACCATTTGTCCTCTTTTGGCATACCCCAGGTTTCCGCCTTGCCTGGCGCTTCCCAGGTCATCAGAATAGGTTTTGGCTAATGTCTCGAAATCCTCTCCATTTACAATCCTGGTCCTGATCTCATCCAGTTTTTCCCTGGTCTGGGTTTTTTGGGCTTTGCTGACACTCCCGATTTTTACAATTTGCCCTACTTCTACCTCTGTTGGGAAATATGGAATACTGTCTTTGGGAATGCTGTTATAAAAACGTTTTACTTCGTTGGGTGTAATTTTTATTCCTTTGGTAATTTCATCCTGCATCTGCTGTACTGTGAGCTGTTCCTTCAGGGATTTGCGCAGTTCAGTTTTCAGCGCATCGATGCTTTTTCCATAGGCTTCTTCAATTTTCTTTTCAGAACCAAACTGCGAAGCCATATATTGCATTCTCCTGTCAAGTTCGCTATCTACCCGTTTGTCTTCTACAATCACTGAATCTATTTCAGCTTTGGCGGCCAATACTTTATTTACCACGAGGCCTTGCAACATCTGGCATTTGGCATCTGCACTGGCAGGCCGCCCATCGGATAAATATTGCAGATAACTTGCCTCCAGATCAGATTGAAGGATGATGTAGTTATCTACTTTTACAATGATTTTATCTATAGTAATGCCTTGTCCCTGGCCAACGGCTACAAAAGCCGGTAGGATGAAAGCAATAAAAAGAAAGAGTCGAATGAATGTGGTTTTAGGATGCATGGTTTATAATTTTTTGAGGCAGCCTCTCCTTCCATTATAGCTGCTATTGTAATTTTAACAAAAATGCTGCTAATTTAAGTAACCACACAAGCAGCAAATAAATTGCAAATATTAATTTTTTAAGGTACGAATTTTATGTGTAATAAGCCAGTATTTATAGACAAACGGTTATATAAAAAGACAAATTGCATACAAAATGTAAACATACTTAATCTGCGTAAATTTTTATCTTTTTCTCATCCTGCGCCTGCTTGTATATTTCTTGCTCCAGGTTGCGAATCAGCTGCACTTTCCGGTTGTTCAATATAATACTTTTTATCTGATCGCTGGCAAAAGCAAGGGGAGAAGTTTGACTGGCAATTTTATAATCATCAATGCCTAACAAGTATACGCCTCTTTCGTCGTTGGCCTCAGCAAATTTATTTCCTTTGAGAAACTGTGTTTTATTAGGCATTTCCCGGAAAGGGGTATTTTTTACCAGTTCGTCAAAGTCTGTCCAGGTAGAATCGGTAAATACATAAAAGTTGGCCTGCTGAAAACATATATTCTGCAACTCCTGCCGGCTTCGCTTATCTTTTGCTCCGAGTAGTTTTTTAATCCGTTCTGTTCTGGCATATTTTTGCGGGAAACCAATCAATACGCCCTGTACAATATTTTGCTTTAGTTCAAAATTGGCAACATTCTCCGTATAATATGCTTCAATTTCAACTGCCGAAACTACCGTATCCAGATGTTGCTGAATGTATTGTTTTTCAAAGGCATAAATAGTAAGGTCGTAGCGGTAATCAGCAATTTTTCTTTCTATCTCACTTTCATCAAGTTCTGCTTCTTTCTGCGCTTTGGCCAGCATGACCTGTTTGCGGACCCAGGCATTTATATAATTGCTGACAACGGTTGTACTATCTGTGGCTGTAACGCCTTTACTTACCAATCCCTCCAGGTCCGATTGATGTAATTTCTTTTCTCCCACACTGGCTAACAATTTGTCTGTTACAGCTGGAGCTTTTTCTTGGCAAGCCAGTATGTTGCTGAGGAGCATGATCCATACGCCTATGAACAGATGCCTGGTTTTCCGGTAATACTCTTTATTCAAGTAGTTTTTTAACTTCTTCCTCATGAATCACTACCGGATACTTAGTTTTGAGCTCATCTATCCATTGTTTCTCCAGATAAGCCTGGTAATCGGAAATAACAGTTCCTCTGGCTTCTTCCAGTGTTTTTTGACGAGGTTCTTTTACTTCCGTGATTTCGATATACACAATTCTATTATCACGTTCCAGGGTATAGTTGCCTGGCTTCCATTCCACCTGGTCTATTAAGGCATTATCCCCTTTCTGAAAAGTGCCTTCGGTAATCTCCAGACTCAGCGGCTTTCTGGCGTTTATCCATTTTTCAATGGCTTCTTTGGAAGTAGAGTTTATCTGTATGCTCACCCTGCGGTTCTTTTGCCTGTCGGTGCTGGATACCGGACGGAAACGCCCATTGTCTTTTACTACAATTTTGGTAATATCTACGCCTTTCCCTACCAGGTAATCTGTAACCATTTTGGCACGTGCCCCAGCCAGGCTTTCATCTTCCTGAAATCCTGCATTTCCTGCGACTTCAACCTGTAGTGTTTCATCTTTAATAAGGGCACTGGCCAGATTATCTAATTGAGTTTTGTGAGTCTGGGTTAACTGGTTTTTCCCATTTTCAAATAAAATATCTTTAAATACAGGCTCAGCAACCGGATATAATTTTTTAGAAATAATATTTTTTACCTCACTGAGGACTTCCTGGCTGGCTACATTATAAATCGCTGCCGTTACATGCTTATCCAGTTTGTATTTATCGCGGTTATTCTCAAAATAGGTCTTATAGCCTGTACTGTCTGTCATAGAGCGTGACCATACTTTGTTCTCCATTTGCTGGAAAAGCAACATGCCATCCCGGTATTCTCTTACTAAATATTTATAATCGGAATATTTTTCCTGCAAATGCGCTTTCTCATAATTCACCATCGTCTGGTTTACATATTCATCGTACAAAAGCTGCATGTAATAAGCCGGAGTAAGGGTGGGCTTGGCCTGCTGATAGCGTTTTACATAGGTGTAAAAATCCTCCACCGAATATTTCTGTGCACCAATACTGAACAGCGTTTTCTGCAGGAATTTATCGGGCTTGTAATTCCATTTACCAGCTATAAGCGAATCTGAAGTATTTTTGAAAGCAGTTGCTTTTACGTCTGCAAATTCGACAAAGGCATTTTCTTTTTTAAGGCGTTTTAAAAGCAAAGTTTTATTCAGGTCGGAGCGGGAATCTCTGGAGACTTTTTGCCGAAGAGAGGTTTGTAATTCTTCGAAAGGTTCCAGGCCGGTCTTCTCTAATAATTTAATAATATGCCATCCATACGGAGTGAGCACCGGTGAGGTAAAATCGCCTGGCTTTTGTAGGGCAAAGGCAGCTTCCTCAAAAGAAGGAATCATACTTCCGGTAGTAAAGGCCGGTAATTCTCCCCCTTTGATCTTAGAGGCACCATCTTCCGAAAACTGCTGGGTTAACTGGTTCCAGTCTTCTCCACCCATCAGGCGCTTATGTATTTCATCAATTTTCTGATTGGCGGCTTTGGCTTCTTCTTCGGGCGCTTCAGGATTGGTACGCACCATAATATGGGCCGTTTTTACTTTTCCCTGTGAAGGTCTGCGGTCATATACTTTTACAATATGATAGCCAAAACGAGTACGGAAAGGCATAGATATTTCGCCTACCTTGGTTTTATAGGCAGCATCTTCAAAGGGGTATACCATCTGTAAGGCTGTAAAATATCCTAAATCTCCGCCTGAAGTAGCGGCAGAGGGGTCCTGGGAATTAGCTTTGGCCAGTGTAGCAAAATCTTCTCCCTGGGCAGCTTTTTGCCGGACTTCACTGATCTTCTGGAAAGCGGTTAACGTATCTTTTGGATCGGCATCCTGGGGAAGATTGATGAGAATATGACTGGCCCGTATTTCTTCCTTCATCCGTTCGTAGGCTTGTGTTACCAGAGATTCTGTTACACTGCTATCAAGCAGGTAAGGTTCTGCCAGTTGTTGTTTATAACCTTCGAGTTCTTGCTTGAAAGAAGCCAGCGTATCTAGTCCCAGGCTTTCGGCTTCGAGTACTTTCAGCCGGAAATTGACATACAGATCCAGATATTGTTTTAAACTTTCCTCTTTGCTGAGGCTGTCGTTTACACTGTTTTTATCAAAAACGTATTTAAATTCTGAGGCATAAATGGGCGTTTGCCCTAGGGTAGCAATGACAGGATCTTTAACAGACGCTTGTTTGTTCACTGCACAACCCCCAGCTATCAGGGTAATCAGTACTGCCAGGTACGCAGGCCTTCTCATATGAAATGGTAAAGAATATAAAAATAATTGCAATTTTAACGATTTTCGATGGCAATTATTAGCGCTTCTTTAAAATATTTGTCTGATACCTTGCACTTTGTGATGTAAGAAATAAATAAAATTAAGATAAAAAGCTAGCCAGGATAATGGAGAGGGAGTATTTATTAAATTCACAGTACTAAAAGAAAAGTATCCTACTAAAAACAAAAACCCGTGGGTTATACACGGGTTTGTAACGAAAGATCTTTATATAATCGCCAGGTGCTCTGGGTATCTTTGTATTCTACTTCTACTTTGTCCATAAACTGTTTCACCAGCCATAACCCAACACCTCCATTTTTCCCTTCCCTCACCATTTGCCGGACATCCGGGGGTTTGTGCGATTCCAGATCAAAGTATACTGCATCTCTATCTATAATTTCAAATTCGATACCTTCTTTGCTGTTCTTAATACTTAATTCAATAGCATCACCAGGATTACATTTATGTGAATGAATGATCAGGTTGGCGCATACCTCATCTACTGCCAGCACCATCTGGTTTATTTCCAACTCAGAAAGGGAATAATTGCGTAGTACGCTTTTTACAAATTCACGAATTCCTTTCAGGTTTTCTCTCGAACAGAAAAATTTATAATAATGGATCATTTACTAATGATTTTGCTTCTTCTTTAGAGAAAACGATGGTAAGTAATTGATCTAAACCTAGTATTTCAAATACATTCCTTACTTTTTCATTTAATCCAAAAAGGACTAATGATATATTCTTGTCCTGGAAATCCTGAAGATAGGACATGAATACACCTAGTCCGGCAGAAGATATATAATTTAAATTCTTACAATCAACTAAAATATTGGCTTCATTTTGAACCACAACGCTTTCTATAGCCTTGTCTAACAAAATAGACGAGCTGGCATCCAGTTCGCCATTGATAGCAATAATGCAAAAACTGTCTTCGCGTAAGGTGCTAATTTCCATATTCAAATTGGGTTACGGATTTGCGATAATAATGTTACGCAAAATTAATTTAATTTTTTAAGGAATTATCAGCCTATATCATGCATCCGGTACGTATTAGTATTGATTTTCTGGTATGAGCCTGATCTTTAACAGCCTGTCTGTTTGGTCAGCCCTGTTAACAAATATATTAAAATATATGTATACACAAATAATCTTTACAAAAATAAAAGCGCAACCCTATGGATCGCGCTTTTATATAATAACTTCAGAATGTATTACACATTCCGGTTAATAGCATTCAGATCTTCAAATGCCTGTTTTAAGCGGGCAATAAAGGTTTTCTCTCCTTCACGCAACCATGCTCTGGGATCATAGTATTTTTTATTCGGACTGTCTTCTCCTTCAGGATTGCCTATTTGGCCTTGCAGGTAGCCTTTTTTAGCTTCATAATAATTTCTGATACCTTCCCAGAATGCCCATTGCATATCAGTATCTATATTCATTTTTACTGCTCCATATTCAATAGCTTCCCGAATCTGATGCTGTGGAGAACCAGAGCCGCCGTGGAATACAAAGTTGACAGGCGTAGGGCTGCTGATGCCGAATTTTTTACGGATATATTCCTGAGAGTTTTTCAGAATTTCAGGTCTTAACTGCACATTGCCTGGTTTGTATACGCCATGCACGTTTCCAAAAGCGGCAGCAATAGTAAAACGGTTGCTTACTTTGCCAAGTTCTTCGTAGGCATGTGCAACTTCTTCAGGCTGTGTATACAGATGGGCGCTATCTACCCCGGAATTGTCAACACCATCTTCTTCGCCTCCGGTTACCCCTAGTTCTACTTCAATGGTCATACCCAGGCGGCTCATGCGTTGCAGGTATTTTTTGCTGATCTCAACATTTTCTTCAAGCGGTTCTTCCGACAGGTCGAGCATATGGGAGCTATACAGCGGTTTTCCATGCTGTTCATAGAATTTTTCTCCGGCATCGAGCAGACCGTCTATCCAGGGAAGTAATTTTTTAGCCGCATGGTCAGTATGCAGAATGACAGGAACCCCATACAGTTCGGCTACGGCATGTACATGCTGGGCACCCGAAATGGCACCGGCAATAGAAGCCTGTTGTTTATCGTTGGGCAAACCTTTGCCGGCAAAAAATTGGGCGCCGCCATTGGAAAATTGTATAATTACCGGAGAGTTTACCGCTTTTGCCGTTTCCAGAACCGCATTTACAGAGTTGGTTCCAATCACATTTACAGCAGGCAGGGCAAAATTATTTTCGTTGGCATAGTTCAGTAATTCATGCACGTCGTCACCGGTGAGTACGCCAGGTCTGAATTTAGAAGCAACATTATTCATAGTATAAGGTTTAGAAGAAAATACTACAATAGTAGAGCAAAAAATCTTATTATCAAATATTTAATAAATTAATCATAAGCCGATTTTGGGAATGGAAGAAATGTCTGGTAATATTGTAGAGCGCAAATGGCAATACAACGTATTTGAAATCAATTCTTTTTGAACAAATCATTTGCCCGAACGTACTTGTTTCCAGGAATGATGACTTCCTAAAACCACGTGATTTTGTATGGACTTTTCCGGAATAGCTGAGTTTTTTAAGTTTTTACTGGACTCTGAAGATATAATTAATTATGGCGGCCTTGCGCTGATTGTGCTGATCGTATATATGGAAAACGGGATGTTTTTTGCGTTTTTCCTGCCTGGCGATTACCTGCTCTTTCTGGCCGGCCTGTTTGCCAGTACCGGTCAATTGCATTTTTCCATTACGCTCATTTCTTCTTCTATTGTGGCAGCTGCCATTCTGGGCAGTTATACCGGCTATTTTTTTGGACGTTTGCTGGGAAAAAATCTGGAACACCGGAAAGATTCTCTGTTTTTTAAGAAGGAATATCTGGAACGGTCGAGGGTGTTTTTTGCCAGATATGGAGGCAAAGCACTGATTTTAGCCCGTTTTATGCCGATCGTGCGTACATTTTCTCCTATTGTGGCTGGCACCATTCACATGAACATCCGTACCTTTTCCTTGTACAATGTGCTGGGAGCATTAGCCTGGGGAGTTTCCTTGCCAGTTGCCGGCTATTATCTGGGGCAGCGGTTTCCACAGATTATAGATTATGTAGAATATATAATTCTCTTCTTTATTGGCATCACTAGTATTGCCCTCATCCGCACCTTGATCGGTATGAAAAAAAAAAGGAACAAACCGCCGGGAAATGAAACAAGTCAATAGCCATTAATCCATATCATTTCCCAGATTAAATATATAGAACAGAACACAAGATCTACTCATCACTAAAGATTAGTATCTACTCGCTCTTACTTCCCAGCCAGCTTTTGCGGAATGATTTTATCTGCTCAGTAACTTGCATTCCTGCTTCTTCATATAAAACGATATTCATGGCTTCGTCGGTACCTAATTTTACGCTGGTCTGCTTTTCTTTTCCCATCTGGCTGAAAACAATTGATAGGGTATCACCTGGTTTTTTCTGTTGTAATAAAGCCTTGTAATTTTCCTGAGTAGGCTTAGCGCCATCAATACTTAAAATTATATCACCACTTTCCATCCCGGCTAAGTATAATGGACTTCCTCTTAGTACCGGCGACTGAATCTGCGCTCCTTCATTAGAAAAGCGGAGGGCTACATACCCCAGCGAAGCCTGACCTGGATTAGCATTTTCGAGTAACATACCTGCCTGTGCCAGCAAGCTTTTATAGGGGGCAGTTTCTTTTCCTTCAATAAAACTACTATAAAAGGTATTGGCAAATGTCTGGTTACCGGTGAGTTCGCCTAAGGTAGTGCGGAGGTCGGCCATGGTATAGGGTGTTTCTGATTTACCAAATTTTTTCCAGACCAGCCGCATATAATCATCCAGGGTTAGGTTTTTGAATTCTTTTCTTAAGCTCAGGTCTAAGGCAAGTGCAATCATATCACCAAAATTATAGTATGAAAGGTAGGTATTCGAACGGTTATTCGGTTCAATAGAAACAGCCGCATCTACAAAAGGAGCTTGCTGACTCATTTCAACGGCACTAAATAATTTTCGCCCTGGTGCTCTGAGCATATAATCCAGATTAGCCGCTAACTCCCGTGTATATTGTTCTAAGGTTACTTCACCGGTACGGGAAAGAATCAGGTTGCCATAATAGGTGGTAAATCCTTCGGCAAACCACAGTTCCCCAGACATATTTGCCCTTTCAAAGTCAAACGGTTCCAGGGATTTTGGGCGTATGCGTTCTACATTCCAGGCGTGAAAAAACTCATGAGAGATGGTTCCTAAATTATCTAATGCGTTTGTAGCCAATGGATGGGTGCTGGTGCAAACTGTAGAATTCCGGTGTTCCATGCCATCTCCGGAAACATAGGGTGAATAAGCTGCCAGAAAAGTATATTTTCCAAAATCATACTCCGGCAGTTCGCCATAAACAGCCTTTTGCTCGCTTACTACTTTTTTTACCAGGCTGGCATACTGGTCTGCTTCAGCCTCAGTGCCGTTGTGAAGGAGAGCCAGTTGTATGGTTTTTTCTTTGCCACCTTCAGTTATGAGCCATTCCCGCAAAGTATAATTGCCTACTATAGTTGGGCTATCGAGGAAATATTGCAAATGAGGCGCTGAAAAAGTATTAGGTGTTTTCTCGGATTTAAGCTGGGTGGCGACTTTCCATTGCTGGCCCTCCGGCAAGCGGAACCGAACTTCTATTGGACGTTTTTCCAGCCCATGTGCCCACATAAAGGTAGCCGGCATATTTAATACGGCAAACAAAGCATTAATTCCGGTATAGGTTCCATCTGCCCGGTTGCCAAACAAAGTATAGGTAAGTCGTACGGTGCCATCATGACCGGAAATATTCCACTGATAAGGAGAGGGCCGGGATACCTGTAATTTCTGATCTTTGCTGTTGCGGGCTTCCAGGGCATATACGTGCTTGGCAAATTCATGTAAGGCATACCTGCCTGGAGAAGAACGGCTCATCACAACTTCTAAAGGTTTGTTTGTCAGGTTAGTAAAACTCACATTGATCTGCGCTTCATGGTGGGCTGCATTGTCAAATGAGATCTCATACTGGATTTTTTGCGCATTGACAATCTGACTGCTGGCAACAAAAACAAATAGAAATAAAGAATGATATAACCGGCTGAAGCTGGAGAAAATTACTGGCATACTATGGCAATTTAATGCTAAGTCTACATTTTAATTCCAAAGGATGCAATGGATAGGCAGAAAAATTTAGGACGCGCCCTTTTCACTGGCTTATAATAAGCCCGAATAATAAAACTGTTAAGCTCTGAACTAGAATTAGTTAGGTTGCTACCCAAGGCGCTTCATCACATGGGTAGCAAGGCAGTGCATCCGGTTAATTTCTTGTATCGTTGAGCTTGTCGTTGGCTTTTTGTAATTTCTGATTTTGTTTCTCTACTTTTTTCCGGGCTTTTTCCGCTTTCCGGGCTGCTTTATCTGCTTTTACTTCGGCTTTGGCTGTTCGGCGGGTTTCTTTTGCCGTGCGCCGCTCCGCTTTTTCCAGCCGCCTCGCTTCACGGGCTTCTGCTTTATTGGCTTTGGTCAAACGCTTGGCTTCTTTGGTACGATCTTTTTCCGCTTTCCGAAGTTCTTTTTCTGCCTTTACATCCGTGCGGGTATCTTTTGCCGATTCCTTGAGCTCCTCACGCATAGACTGGCTGCTGTCGGCTTCCATTTTCAGGTCATCCACATTACTATCGGTAGCATCGAGGGTATCTGCAAGTTGCTCCGTCTTATTTTCCAGAGAGTCTACTTCCTGACTGTAAGAAAAATGAGCAGAAAATAAAGTAATGGCTAGTATTGATAAATGCCATATGATTTTGTTTTTCATGATGCGTAAGCTGGTTGATTTAATCCGCTTTACGATATTGAAATAAAAATGGGTGCGATTGTACTAAATTATTTACCTTTCGGGCCAATTTGTTTGTACACGATATGCCTGATACAGTGTTCGTGATGCAACTAATTTGGGTAAGGTGTTAACTCTTGGTTTATTATCACATGGCAGCCAGGCAAATTGAGCGAGTAACTATATACTATTCAGAATGAGGTATTATTACTGAGTTCATATGTAGGAAATAGTATGAAGGAAAATTAATTAGCCAGGGCAATGGATGGGAACCAAATGACAGGTGCTGACATAACTATACCCATTAGAAAGGGCGATTAGTGGCAGATAATTTTTTGCTGTTGATCCAGAATAAAGACAAATTATTAATTTCGCCATACATTGCCTGACGTAATCTTTAAGCTGGTATTACATTGATTAAAACGTGAGAATGTATACCTAGGAATTAGTCAAATTAAACATATTAAAGTTTTATTTAAATATAATTAAATTTATCTATCATACATTTAAAATTTGTTAAATATATACTTTGTCGATTGATTTTTAGTTAATTACAGTTTAGTATTAATATATTTGATTTTTTTGTAATATAAACTATCCGTACTCTCTCTAAATGACTATTCTGTATATATTATCTGTTATTTACACTGATTTAACATTAACTTAACATTACAGTAGCATCTATAGAGTAACTTCGCACTAAATACATCTTATGTTCGGACTAGAGTTAGAATTACTCATCCTTTTATTTTTCTGTTTGCTGGCCGCCTGTGCCTTTGAATTTGTGAATGGATTTCATGATACTGCAAATGCCGTAGCTACTGTTATTTATACCAACTCCCTTAAACCCTGGACTGCTGTTATCTGGTCTGGATTCTGCAATTTTGTGGGCGTATTTGCCGGAGGAATTGGCGTAGCGATGGGTATTGTAAATTTGTTGCCAGTAGAACTACTGATTGACCAGAATGTATATCACAGCATTGCCATGGTACTGGCCCTGCTGTTTAGTGCCATCGCCTGGAACTTTGGTACCTGGTATTATGGCTTGCCCAGTTCAAGTTCTCATACCCTGATTGGTTCTATCTTAGGTGTTGGTCTGGCTTTTAGCTTTATGCCTGAAAATGATGGCGGAGGAGCTGCTGTAAACTGGAGCAAAGCCACTGAAATAGGCTTTTCGCTATTGTTATCTCCTATTTTCGGATTCAGCCTGGCTATTTTCTTAATGTTTGCCCTAAGAAGACTGGTAAAAGATACCGATGGAGAAGTGATTTTTAAAGAACCGCACAAACAAAAACCTCCTCCACTCTGGATCAGGAGTATCCTGCTGTTAACCTGTACGCTGGTAAGCTTTTTTCATGGCTCCAACGACGGACAAAAAGGAGTAGGGCTGGTGATGCTGATACTTATTGGGATCGTGCCTGCTTATTTTGCCCTGGATAACAATATAAATCCTGATTCTATTCCACGTAATCTGGCTGATATTGAGCAGGTGGTAAGCAGGGTTGATACCAGTTCCTTGTCTGTAGTAGAACGGCAGCGTTTGCGCAATACCAATTCCCGGATAGATTCCCTGCAAGCAATTGTCGCTGCAGACGGTAAGAAAATTCCTTCAGAGAAAAAGCTGGAAGTCCGCCGGGATGTGCTGCTTATTAGCAAGGAGATGAATTTTCTGGTAAACAATGAGTCGGTGGCCATGAGTAAGAATGATGCCCAGCTGATTAAAAGCAGTGTGGATAGCCTGCGTACCTTTACAGACTATGCCCCTACCTGGGTTATTTTTATGATCTCCATTTCACTGGGTCTTGGAACTATGGTAGGGTGGAAGCGGATTGTTCGTACAGTAGGAGAAAAAATCGGAAAGCAACATTTAACCTATGCACAGGGTGCATCAGCAGAACTGGTAGCTGCCAGTACAATTGGCGTATCTACTTTTCTGGCTTTACCGGTAAGTACCACACATGTGCTTTCGTCGGGAATTGCCGGCAGTATGGTGGCCAGCAAAGGAATTAAAAATTTGCAGCCTAAAACCATTAAAAATATCCTGATGGCATGGCTACTTACCTTACCGGTTTCTATCACTTTATCCGGCTTGTTGTATATCTTCTTCCGGTGGGTTTTGTAAAGTATCCTTTCCGCTTCATTTATATTTATTGCTATCTAAACTATAGTATTAGCAAGCTTTCGTATTTCACCAGGCTGATAGTTTTATAAAAATAAGATAGTCTACACCTCTTTATTAAATTTCAGTAAGCAACTCTTTAGTCTGATAGCAACTGAATATGAGGTAATTGGTAAATCATATTACCAATTACACACAAATCATCTGATAAATAATTAGCTTCGCTGAACTACAATCTGTTCCGGGCTTGTTTTTATCTTGCTAAACTTAATTAGCAGTCTTATCTTTCCATTCCATGAAATTATTGTATTCGTATCTGAACCAGTACAAAGGATTGGTCTTATTGGCACTATTACTTGCAGCTATAAACCAGATATTTTCCTTTTTAGACCCCTATATCTTCCAGAAAATCATTGACGGCTATGTAATCAATAAGGATGGTTCGCTGCGCAATTACGACAGTGTAAATATATTCCTGAAAGGAGCAGGTATGCTTATACTGGCGGCTATGGGAGTTGCCATGGTATCCAGGATTGCCAAAGCTTTCCAGGATTATTTTATCAATGTGATCACCCAGCGGCTTGGCGCACAGATTTATTCAGATGGCTTACGTCATTCCCTGGATATGCCTTTTCAGGTATTTGAAGATCAGCGCAGTGGCGAAACGTTAGGCATCCTCCAGAAAGTGCGGATAGATGTAGAAAAACTGATTGCGGCTTTTGTAAATATTCTGTTCACATCACTGGTAGGAATTGTTTTTGTAATGACATATGCCATTACTGTTAACTGGCTGCTTGGTGTCGTTTACCTCTCATCTGTGCCGTTGCTGGGCCTGGTAAGTTCATTGCTGAGTAAACGGATAAAAGTTATTCAGAAAACCATCGTGGCGCAAACTACCAGCCTTGCCGGTTCTACGACAGAATCACTGCGCAATATTGAACTGATCAAAAGTCTGGGGCTTTCCGGGCAGGAAACCAAGCGGCTCAACGATACGACTACCAAAATTCTGAAGCTGGAACTCAAAAAAGTACGGTATATCCGGAGTCTGAGTTTTGTACAAGGTACCTTTGTAAATCTGCTTCGGAATGGACTTCTGCTGCTAATGCTTTATCTGGTAGTAATTGGCCAGTTAACGGTAGGGCAGTTTTTTACTTTCTTTCTGTATTCTTTTTTTGTGTTTGGTCCGCTCCAGGAACTAGGGAATATCATTAATATATACCGTGAAACGGAAGTATCTCTTGAAAACTTCCAGCGGATTCTCAAGATGCCTAAAGAGCGTATTCCCGAAAAACCTGTCGCTGTTGGCAGGCTTCGTGAACTAGGATTCCAGCAGGTCAGTTTTAAACATCAGACGGCCAGCCAGAATGCACTTACTAATATCTCATTCAATATGCAGATTGGGCAGACCATAGCCTTTGTAGGTCCATCGGGTTCAGGAAAAACCACACTGGTTAAATTGCTGGTTGGGTTATATACACCAAATTCCGGACAGATTCTGTATAACGGAGTTCCCGGTAGCGATATTGACCTGAATGGATTGAGAGAACAAATTGGATTTGTTACACAAGATACCCAGTTATTTGCCGGTACTATCCGCGAAAACCTCAGATTTGCAGCTCCTCATGCCACAGATGAACAGTGTCTGGATATGCTTGCCAAGGCTGCTGCGCATAATCTACTGGCCAGGGCGGATAAAGGACTGGATACGGTACTGGGTGAAGGAGGAGTAAAAGTGTCTGGTGGTGAGAAACAACGTCTTTCTATTGCCCGGGCTCTTCTCCGCAAACCAACATTGCTGGTTTTTGATGAAGCTACCTCAGCACTGGATTCTCTTACCGAAGAAGAAATCAGCAAAACAGTTCGGGAAATTTCCGAAAGTCTTAATCATATGACTATTCTCATTGCCCACAGGCTTTCTACAGTACTTCATGCCGACCGTATTTTCGTTCTGGAGAAGGGGCAGATTGTAGAAGCAGGCAAACATCAGGAGTTACTGGAGCAGAAAGGCCTGTATTATGCCATGTGGCGCCAGCAGATCGGGGAACGGACTCTCTCAAGTATAAAACCAGGTTCTGTAAAGGTTGCTTCTTGATTCCGCCAAACGGATTTAATTCTATTGCTCCATCAATTGACAGAACTAAAGAGCATAGTAGTTATCAGACTAAATTCTATAAAGAGTGCATGCAGGTATTGAATTCGTTTTTGACAGCAGGCGTATAAAAAAACAGGTGAGTTTTTAGAAACTCACCTGTTTTACAAAAGTATACTTTTATTACGGTTATTATAAAGCTTTGGCAATGCGCTCTTCACGGGTTTCTACGGCGAAAGTATTGGTATAGCTTTCTGAAGAACTTTGAATTACCATCGTATAAATGCCATCCCCCATTTGAGATACATCAAATTTACCGTTAAACTTCGATCCATTGCCTATTGCTTTTGTATAAACTACTTCATTCTTGCTGTTTTTGATCAACATTGTTACTTTTGACTGAGTAGGATTTTCAAATAATACTTTCATCAGCGATGAATTTTCAACCGGGAAAACAGCTACTTTGAAAGCATCGTTTGTGTGGATATGAAGCATGGAATTATCAGTCAGTTTTACGTTCTGAGCGGAAGCGCTGCCAGCCCCAAACACAGCAATAGCTAAAGAAAGACCTGCAATAATAGTACGCATCCGATTAGAAGCAGTGTAAGTAGTAGAAAGAGTTTTCATGTGAGTAAGTTGTTTTTTGTTGTTTAACACTTGATTTACAAGTTTTTCTGTGAACGTATATGTGATTTTTGTACCATTTGATAGGCAAAAGGCGCTAAAGGTAACTTCTAAAAGAATATTACTAGATGAATGGTGTAAGGAATCAATGGATGGCTGGTAGGGCAGCCCCAAAAAAATTAAACCTTTACTCCACCTTTTAAAAATACTGAAATAACAATGCCTAACTGTCCGCTTATAGATTAAACAGTGAACGGCTATGGAATAAATGGGCGTGAATCATTTAAGGCTGTATGGGCCAAATGAAAGTGCAGAAAAATTAAGGATTAGATGTTCCTGTATTCAATACCTGTTTTTATTCTCAAATTATAGATTGGCAATTAATTTCCGGGCTTGCTATCCCGATCCACCCAGAACCTGTATAAATTATTAAATTTAGTGTGAACCGAGTACCCTAGTTTGACCGCCAGACTGAATAGTGAAACAATGCTTGCTTGAACTTATAAAGAGTAGCATCATACAAACCGAATAAAAAATCAGCAACAGATTTTTCCACGCTAAGCGGCGTATTATATCTCTGGAATAAGGTTTGTTTGCGAGGGGGTTGTAATCTTGGTTGGAGAACTCTTCTATATCCTTCCTGATATAAGAGTGGATGCAAGAAAGGAAACCAATATTCTATTTGTAAAGATGCCAATAAACCTTTCCAGAAAGGTTCAAGTAACGAATATGGCATATGATGGGGTTAATTTCCGGCTAAATATATGTAGCCGGATTATTAATTTCTAAAGTTATTCTACTGTTTTTAAAAATTTTACAGGCTGAATTTCCAGCAAAGAACCAGATTAAGACTATCTCACCTCTTTCGAAGGCACTTCCTGTACAGAGGATGGTTTATTCTTGTTATTTTTTGGTTCTACCAGCGAAATCAGCAGAAAAGGAATCAGGAAAAAAGTAAGGATAATATACACTAATCCAATCAGCCTATTTTTAACGGTGAGGCTGCCCAGTGAACGAGCCAGTTGCACAGGAATATTCCGGATAGCCGGAATGGGATAGAAGATAAGTACACCAATTACATTAAACAATACATGCGCCAGCGCTATACTCAGGGCTGCCTCCGACTTAGAGATGGCTGCAATCATGGCTGTAATGGTAGTACCAATATTGGCACCCATAATAAAAGGAAAGGCTTTTTTTACAGAAAGCTTGTCTGCAGCTACCAGAGGTACGATCAGGGAGGTGGTAACAGAACTGGAATGTATGGCGCCGGTTAATACCATGCCCCACAAAAGTGATTTGCCAGGGGCACCAAATACATATTTATCCATCTTCTTTTGTGATTCTCCAATTACCAGCTGTTTCAATAAAACGGTTAAATACTTGATAGCAATAAATAATAAAATTACTGAAATAATCAGTAGCAAGATGCCATTCTCATTACTTAGATTTTTGATATACTCACTTACCGGACTAATGGTTAATTTTACCAGTTCACCTGGCTTATTACCTAAATTAATGATCGCACCAGTTACGAGTACCGAAAGCTGGGAAAGCATGCCAAAATAATATTCCAGCGGAAACAAAATAATGGTGACCAGAATATTAAAGAAGTCGTGTACGGTAGCTACAGCAAAAGCCCGTCTGAACTCTCTTTTATCAATAATATGGCCTAAGGCAACAATGGTACTTGTTACAGTGGTGCCAATGTTTGCACCCATTATCATAGGAACAGCACTTTCCAGCGATAGGGCTCCTGAAGCTACGACAGCAACAATCATAGAAGTGACTGTAGAACTGCTCTGTACGATAGCTGTGGTAAGCAAGCCAATAAATAAGCTAATGAAAGGATTGGATGTTGCCTGAATGATATGCTCAATAATATCAGCCCCCAGAGATTTGAACGCAACGCTCATTAAATCCAGGGAAAGCATAAAAATAAAGGTAATCAGTAACAGCGCAAAAACCTGAATAATGATGTAGGTTGTATTTATTTTAGGAGTTTTGCCTGCTTCAATACCATTCTGCTTCAATGATAGATCATTTTAATTGTAACAAATTTAATTAAAATTAATGTATGAAAAATTCAATTGTTAACTTTTAACAAGCCATCATGATATGTTAATATATGCGTAACCTATTCTTAACTTTTATCTAATAAACTATCTGCAAAATCCTTTTGTTTGAATAAGCTGGATAGCTATTAGATACTATATATTTAACCGTCACAACTTCTGCTGAAGCTCACTGATAGCCAGCCAGCTCATCAGCCCTGCCCCAATTTCGAGGGCATGCTCATCAATATCGAAGGTAGGTGTATGTACTGAGGAAATAATACCCCGTTCTTCGTTGCGGGTGCCCAGGCGGTAAAAGCAAGCATCAATATGCTGGGTGTAATACGCAAAATCTTCGGCTGCCATCCAGATATCCAGGTCAATTATATTTTCTGTGCCCATATACTCAGTTGCCCTGCTTTTAACACGTTTCGTGAGTTCTGGTGCATTCTTCAGGAAAGGATAGCCTCTCATAATTGTAAATTCACAGGTAGCACCCATCGCTTCAGCAATGCCTTCTGCCATCTTTTTCATTTTCTTATGAGCAGAAGCACGCCATTCTTCATCCAGTGTCCGGAAAGTGCCTTCAATGTACACTTCATCAGGAATCACATTGGTAGCCCCATTGGCAATAACTTTTCCAAACGAAAGCACAGAAGGAATTTTAGGATTGGCATGCCGGCTCACAATCTGCTGCAAGGCCACAATAATATGAGAAGCAATGAGTACAGAATCAATATTGATATCAGGCATGGCGCCATGCCCGCCTTTGCCTTTCACGGTTACATACAACTCATCGGCACTGGCCATATACAATCCCTCCCGGAAACCTATTTTGCCTACTGGAATATTGGGTGCCACATGCTGCCCCAGAATATATTTCGGAGCCGGATTCTGCAATACGCCATCCCGGATCATTAAGGAAGCACCTCCGGGAATTTTCTCCTCTCCAGGCTGAAATATTAGCTTTACCGTGCCCTCAAATGAATCTTTTAACTGGTTAAGAATATGTGCTGTTCCCAGCAAGGAAGCGGTATGTGCATCATGCCCGCAGGCATGCATTACTCCTGTATTGGTTGATTTATAAGGAACATTGTTGGCTTCAAGGATAGGCAGCGCATCCATATCGGCACGGAGGGCAATGGTTTTACTTTCCGGATTCTGGCCTTTAATAATGGCAACTAGGCCGGTGTCTGCTACGCCTTCCTGTGGCTCGATACCAAAGGAACGCAGCCGTTCGGCAACGAATCTGGCGGTATTTACTTCCTGAAAGGAGAGTTCTGGATTGGCATGCAGGTAACGCCGGTTGCTTACAAATTCGCTGGCAGATGCCGCTGATAATTCTTTAATTCTGGCTACTAAATTCATGTACGCAATTACAGATACAACTGGGTGGTTTTAATGGGAAACGATAATTTTATGAGCAGCGCCTTTGAATGTATGTCAAAACGTAAATCAATTTCGCGGCTCTTGTGATATTTTATCAAAATTACTAAACTTGGCCCATATTATACCTACCTATGTCAGCCATTGTTCTGAGTGAAATAAATATTTATCCTATTAAATCCCTGGGAGGCATTTCTTTGTCATCGGCAAGGATAGAGGAGAGGGGACTACAATTCGACCGCCGCTGGATGCTGGTGGATGCACAAAAACAGTTTATGACCCAGCGTAAAATTCATAAAATGGCCCTAATTAAAGCGAGCTTACATGATAGCCATTTACAGGTTGATATGATGGGTAAGTCTGCATTACATATTCCGTTTTTGCCCCAAACCGACGAAACGGCTACGGTTACTATTTGGGATGATACTTGCCAGGGGGTAATAGTAAGTCAGGAAGCCAACGAATGGTTCAGTGATGCTTTACAAATGCCTTGCAAACTGGTGTATATGCCCGATAACTCCATCCGTGAAGTTGACCATCGGTATGCGAAGAACAATGAAATAGTAAGCTTTGCGGACGCATATCCTTTTCTGCTCATCGGGCAGGCTTCTCTGGATGATCTGAATCAACGTTTGCCAGAGGCAGTACCCATGAACCGTTTCCGGCCAAACCTGGTCGTAACAACAGATATACCTTTTGCGGAAGATCGATGGAAAAGTATTCGCGTTGGAGATACTATTTTCCACCTGGCAAAACCCTGTGCCCGCTGTGTACTCACTACGATTGACCAGCAAACTGGTAATGCCGGTAAAGAACCTTTAAAAACTCTTTCCGGATACCGCACCATAAATAATAAAGTGCTGTTTGGGCAGAATCTGCTATGGGGAAGGCAAGGAAACCAGATTCAACTAGGGGATAAGGTAGAAATTTTAGCTCAGTAATAACAGTATTAAGTAGTGAGTACAAAGTATTGAGAAACTATAATATACAAAAGCAGTCTTTGTTTTGCCAGCTTATAAAATAGTCTATATACTTTATACTCACTACTAATACTTCTATAGTTACAAAATTTTAAATTCCACCCTGCGGTTTTTCTGCCGGCCATCTTCCGTATCATTACTTGCCTGCGGCTGACTTTCCCCACATCCTTTGGCTTGTAACCGGCTTTCCGGAATGCCTTTTTTGATCAGATAGGTACGCACACTTTTGATACGTTCCTGCGAAAGCGTAAGATTATCTGTATCGCTTCCTACATTATCAGTATGCCCGGATAGTTCGATTTTAAGGGCAGACTGCTGTTTGAGAAATGCCACCAGCTGATCCAGTTCAGACTGAGATTCATTACGCAGGTTGGCTTTAGCCAGATCAAAGAAAACATTATTCAGCCGGATAATTTCTCCTTTCTCAACCGGGGATAATAGCAGATCCCGCTGCACTTCTTTATATTCTGTTAATGCCGATAAATCCAGGTATTCACTTACCGGGTAAAAGCCTTCTTTACCTGCTGAAAAACCATATTTCCTTCCGGCTTTCAGCATGAGCTGATATGAGCCATCTACCGGATTAGTCTGAGCAATGCCAATTTCCTGGTTGGTGATCAGATCCTGGTAATGTACGCCTGCTTGTAAAGGTTGCATGCTTTTGGCATTCTTTACAATTCCTTTTACAAGCACCACTGGTTCAGGCCGGATAGAAGCGGGCAGAGGAACTTTGTAAATATTATCACCGCCATCCGTATCATAAGAAACTACCATTGCATAACTTCCCTGTACAGGCAAAGTAAAATAGGCATCCCAGCCGGAGTGGTTAATATAAGGCCCTACGTTAACTGGTGTACTCCAGTTCAGCCAGGAATCGTCCAGCCGCTTCGACATAAATATATCTGAACTCCCATATCCGGGATGGCCATTGCTGGCAAAATACATAGTTACGCCATCACCGGCAATAAAAGGGGTTATTTCTTCCCGCCATGAATTGAGTACATCTCCCATACGCTTAGGTTCTGTGAATGTACTATCGGTTTCCCGGAAACTGACATATAAATCCCGGTTTCCCTGGGTATCATTACATTTTACGGCCAGTACCAGTACTTTCCGGTCTGGGCTGAGGGCATATTCATTGTAGCCGGCCAGATTATAATAATTTTTTACTAGCACATCTTTTGGCATACTCCAGCCGCTAGCTAAACGCTGTGACAGCGAAAAACCAGGACCATTATAAGCACCATCTGTTTTGTAACGGTGCATCAGCAGCATGGCATTGTTATCTGGCGTTACCGAAAGCACCGCATTGTGAGACTGGTTATTGAGAGGCACACCAGGATTTTTTGCCTGTCCCCAGTTCTGTCCATTTTCCAGATTACTCACCCATATATCATCCAGACCAACATTGGCCGGATCACTGGAACGTACAAAATACAGTGTTTTTCCATCGTGGCTGATAATAGGCAAGCGGTCGGAAAAAGTGGAGTTAATGGTAGCCGGCAATTTCTCTTTGGTGAGCACCTGATTTGCGTCGGCCGACAGGCGAATAGGAATTTGATTCTGCAGAAGTGTAAAGTCATCTACTTTGGCTTCTATAATCCCATCTGTAATGATGCCTGCCTGGTTAAAATAAGGCAGTTCAGTATAGTGCGTATAAATATCACTGGTAAACACTTTTTCATTGTTAACAAAGAAATTCACCTGAGCCCCTTGTTTCTCTACCCGGATAACATATTTTTCATGTAAGCCTTTTACCACCCCATTCTGAAAACGCCCGTTCGACGAATGAAAGCTCTTCCAGGTACCCTTTTGCTCACTTCCTACCCATACATTATTTTCTTTCGGATATACCATGAAATAGTAATACAAAGCATCATTACATGAAACAATCAAACCAGCCCCTTTGCTCGCTTCGGCTTTTGTGAGCGTGAGCGTAGTATTAAATTCAAAATTACCAGGTGCTGCCGGAAGGGTGCGGATGGTCCAATAGCTGGAGTTATTATTTTTCTGTTGAATGTATAAAGAGCCTTCTTTGATCTTGCGATACATGTTTGCATCATCCCAGTCACTCCACAACCAGGTAGGGTCGGTTTGATCAAATGAAGTAGTATAGGCGGTGGCAAGAGGCGTTTGGGAAGCGGATGGCTTTGCTTCCGGGCTTTGCTGGCGCATAACAAAAGAATCTACCTGCGATTTCTGGGGACCCATAGTAGCAATACCTACATGTTCCATCCATTGAAAGTCATCATACCGGTTGCGGCGTATACACCGGAATATTTCCTGTCCGTTCACAGTGAAAACTACAGAAGCGGCATCTGCCTGCAAACGCAGGGTTTGTGACTGGTTCAATCCTTTAACAGCCGGATGAGCAGGATACAGATCTGATTTACCATGAATAGTTACCCACTGTCCTTTTTGCGAACTGCCTATATAATAGGTTCCATTTTTGGGGTAAATGGCAAAATAATAATATTTCTCCTCCCGGCCTGCTAGCACAAATCCAAGCCCTCCGGTAGATTCACCAGATATTTCCTTTGTGGTAAAAGTAGTTTCTAACTCGAAATTCAAGGCAGACATATTTACTTTTCGCGTAGTCCAGAATATGTTTTGCCCCCGTTGTTCGATATCCATTACGCCGTTTCTGATCTGACGGAACATATCGGCATCATCAACCTGGCTCCATGCCCAATCTGGGTCCGGCTGATCAAACCCGGTCTGGTATAGTGTAGCAGATTGTCCGAACAGCAACTGGCTCCATACCTGTAGAAGCAAAAAAACACAGGCAGACCTTAGAAATAGACTTGTGTGTTTAATACGATAATAATATAGCATACGCGAAGATTTATGAATGAAAGACAAAGTAAAGGGAGAATCTCTGAAACAGTTCACCTTGAATAAGTAAGTCTCTCTGCAACAAGGATAATGAGCAAATAAGGGGTAAATCACTAAACAGTTTTTTGAAGATGGCTCACTTTAAAAGGCAGGTTATAAAATAGGCTAAAATGTACTCCTCACCTTCATTAAAATTACTGATAGAAAGCTATATAGAATATAATAGCAGGTATTGAGAGGAATTTTTAGCTGGGGTATATAGACAACTATTTTATGGGGTGCCGGGAATTAAGTAAGAAAAGCCAGAAATTTTTAAGATGTTTCCGGCAGTAGCGGTTCCTGTTAGGTTTTATTACAAACTGGCGGTTGTCAGCAACATAGAATGGTACTATAAATCAATGCTTATCAACCCTTTACTACAACTCGTTTATTTTTAATTCTAGTAACATATATAGAATTAGTGTTATTAATAAAAATATGTGTTTTATACGCATTTATTACGTATTTACCTCAATTTGTTAAATTCAGTATTAATTTTTTGTCACCATTTATCATTTTTCCCGTACACAACTTCTGAGAAATAGTTCAGATTGCATATTTCATATACCAGTGCTTTGTTTTAGCCAATATTGCCCTTTGTTATAGGATATTTTTTCCGGTAACAGCTGATAAAGGCTTGAAGCATAGGATAAATGAGCTATCTGGCTATACATCTATAACCTTAACCCTTGTATTATGAAAATGTATTGGAGAAATCTAAAAGCCTGTTTTGTAAAAGGAACTTTCCTGCTTTCAGTATTTGCCTTGCCGCTACTGTCGTCATGTGATAACAGTAACAGTGGAACGAACACAGATGGGGGAGGACCAGATACCGAAACGGATGCAGGATCGAATACTGGAACTTCTGAAATGGATACTACTTCTACTGATATGGGAACTGATACCACCAGCACAAGTACTGGGGCTTCCGGAACCGGAGCATCAGGTACAGGTACTTCCGGCTCCGATAGCGGAACAGGTACTGGGGGAACTCAATAATTAACATACATAGATAGCCGGATTTTACCTCTATACATTCTTTTCAAGGTAATCCGGCTATCTTTTTATATATCTTCTGGGTATTGGTATTTGATTTATCAGGCATATAAATCAGCCTTGCAGTCAATATTATGTATGCTCATTTAATTAATAAATATGAATCGGCAATTATGATTATTTCATCCGTACAAAAGGCTTTAGTACATAGGCAAACAGGTTTTGTTGTTCCTTGTAAACTTATAACCGGTCCGCAACAGCGGCAGCAGCTGGATACTGCTTTACAAGCATTTGCCGACGCCTGCCTTTTTGTATGGTCGTATGGTAAACAACACAAGATAAGCCAGCAATGGCAATTACATCAGGCTTGTTACCAGCAGATTCGTGAGTTATATAGCTTGCCTGCAAACCTGGCCATACGGGCTGTGGCCAGAGTTGCTCCGGCACTGAAAGAAGACAAAGTGATCTTTTATCCATTTCCGCCCAACCATGTTGTGTTTGATTCGCGCACATTCACTCTGAAAAATGATGAATGGACCGTTGGACTTACCTTACTTCAGGGCAGAGAAAAATTTCATTTAGACATTGGAAACTGCCAGAAAAAGGTATTATCTGGCAAACATCCTGCTTCTGCCACTTTATTTAAAAAATATAAAAGCTATTATCTGGATATACAGGTTTAATCCATACTTACTATCAATTATTTCGTTAGTATCGTTTGAATACATTCTTGCAAGCTGCTATAAAAGGCAGTTTTGAAAATATATTAAAATTTTAATCACATAAATCATTCTTTAACCAAACAAATCACTTTAAAATCATATCAATCATGGTCATTATTGCTAATAAAATAAAATCAGCTATTACAAAAGGAATTTTTGCAACTGCTATTATTTCAATCTCAATTTTACCTTACGGATGTAACCAGGGCATGAGTGGGACAGGCAGCAGCGGTACAGGAACAGATGCCAACACTGATACAGGTACTGGAACCAGTGGATCTGGTACAGGAGCTTCGGGCAGTGGTACTGGAACTACTGGTAACTCAGGAAGCGGAACCGGCGCAGGTACGGGAACGTACGGAAGCTCGGGCACTGGAACTTCCGGAACAGGGACTTCTGGCACAGGAACTAGTGGATCTGGTACTGGAACCTCTGGTTCAGATACAGGAACCGGAACATCAGGGAGTGGAACAGGTAATTCCGGAACTGGTACAGGAGCCTCAGGAAGTGGTACTGGAACAACAGGTAATTCTGGTAGCGGAACCGGAGCGGGAACTGGTACATATGGAAGTTCAGGTACAGGTACTTCCGGAACTGGAACTCAAGGTGGAACATCAGGAAGTGGTACACAGGGGAGCAGTAATTCCAGTGGAACCCAAGGCGGTACAGGTACTTCAGGATCTGGTACAAGTGGATCTGATGCCAATACCGATACTGACACAGGTACATCAGGTAGTGGGACAGGTAATTCCGGAACTGGAACAGGCAACGGCACTTCTGGTACTGGAACATCTGGTACAGGCACTTCAGGGAGTGGAACAGGCACTGGAACTGGTACTCAGAAAAAATCAGGAACTGGTTCTGGAACAGGCACTGGCACGAATAGCGGAAGCGGTACTTCTGGTTCAGGCACAGGTAGCGGAACGGGTACTGGTTCAGGTACAGGCAGTGGAACAGGGACTGGTACCGGAACAGGTAATTAATTTCAGTGGATTTATCAGAAAGGATTTAGGTTAATATTTCAAATCACTAGTTTTCATAGGTTCGGGTTGACAATCAGAAGGGTTATGCATACTTTGTAGCATAACCCTCTTTTTTTGCCCTGGTCAACTTATATTTTCCTCAAAAGATGTATTTGCTGTTGCAGAAAATTTCATGTAACTATGAATGTGAAGCGGATCGTACATATACTTACTTCATAGTTTTATTATACCTCCGCATTCTAATACAAGCACAGCTCAGTAGTGAATATATCTGCCCTCATCGAAATCAGGTCTATCAGTAAATCATTCAATGGATTTAAAGCCGTAGACAATATAAACCTAGACATTGGATACAATGAATATCTGGCCTTGTTAGGACCCAATGGAGCCGGAAAAACAACCTTGGTCGAAATGATCGAAGGCCTACAAAAACCTGATTCAGGCTCTATTAGCATCAAGCAAAAAAACTGGAAGCAACACGCTTCATTTTTACGGCGGATTATTGGTATTTCTTTACAGGAAACCAAGTTTACCGATAAAATGACGGTGCGGGAAACACTTGATCTGTTTGGAAGTTTTTATAAACTGGGTAAAGACCGCACAGACCAGATTCTGAAAACAATTCGCTTAGAAGAAAAAGAAAAAACCTATGTGGTAAATCTTTCTGGCGGACAGCGACAAAAACTAGCTTTGGGCGTAGCTATTTTGCACGAGCCGCAAATCTTGCTGCTAGATGAACCCACCACTGGTCTTGATCCGAATGCCCGGCGGGAATTATGGGATATCCTGATGAATTTAAAGCAGGAGAAGGGCACAGCCATGATTTTAACGACCCATTATATGGAAGAAGCCGCTTATTTATGCGACCGGATTGTAATTATTGATAAAGGAAAGATTCTGGCTGATGGTACGCTCACTGAACTTCTGAATAGTTATGCGCCAGGAGAAATTATATACTTTGAAGTAGCACAACATCTTTCTCAGGAGATCCTGCAAGGCATTGAAGGGATTAAGCATATTCAGTGGCTGGAAGAAGGGACAAGAGCAATATGTACAGTAATTAGCATCACCCAAACTTTACCGCAACTAATCAGTTATTTTGAGCAGAATAACATCACAGTTTTGTCGCTGGAATGCCGCAAGAAAACCCTGGACGATTTATTTACAGCCATGACCGGAAGGAGCCTGAATGAATAATTCATTTATCAATCTGGTTGCCATTCAACTTCGGGAGCTTATCAGGGAGCCGGAAGTATTGTTCTGGGCAGTTTTGTTTCCGGTATCTTTATCAGCAGTTCTGGGGTTTGCTTTTTCCCAGCAGGGTACCAAAGAAAATAAAGTCGGGTATATTCAAAATCAAGTGGCGGCTACTCATTCCGCACTTACTAATCTCCAAAACAATACATCAGATTCCTTATCCAATACCCATTTTACATTTTTGCCACTGGATTCAACCGAGGCATTTTTGCAGTTGAAAAGAGGGGAAATCCAACTGATTATCGAACCTCAACCCCAAAATACATTCACCTATCATTTTGACCCAGGTAATGAAAATGCCTATCTGCAATATTTACAGTTGGAACAAAAGCTGCAAAATGGAAATACTTCCCAGATAAAACCAGTAATTACCAGAGGAAGCCGCTACATTGATTTTCTGATTCCGGGAATGATTGCCCTTGGGCTGATGAACTCTTGTATCTGGGGTATTGGCTGGAGTCTGATTGAACTGCGCATTAAAAAGCTGCTCAGGCGGATGGTAGCAACGCCTATGAACCGCTCAGAGTTTTTGATAGCCCAGTTTGCGACCAGGCTTATTTTGACTTTATTCGAAAATATATTGCTGCTCTTGTTTGCCTGTTTCCTGTTTGATGTGCAGGTACAGGGAAGTTTATTTACCGTGTTTATGCTATTTTTAGCCGGAAATATTGGGTTTGGTGGCATTGCTATTCTGGTAGCGGCAAGACCGGAGAAAACACAGGTAGGCAGTGGGATTATCAATTTTATTACCCTTACGCTTACCATTGTATCCGGCATTTTTTTCAGCTATACCAATTTTCCGGACTGGGCAGCCTCCATTATTCAGTATATGCCGCTCACCCTGCTTGCGGATGCCTTTCGCAGTGTGTTTAACGAAGCAGCCACTCTGGCAGAGGTTGGAGGTAAAATACTTATCCTGCTCAGTTATGGAGTGGTGTGTTTTATAGTTGGATTGCGTGTGTTTAAATGGTATTGAGATTTTAGGTTAACGGAATGAGTGAATTAGAAAAATTTTGCCAAGAATATATTCAAAAAGGAGGATATTTTGCGCCCGATTATGATAGAGATCATGAAGTTTTAAAAAAGGTGAAGAAGACTTTTCCAGTCATTAATCAAAAATTTGAACAGCAGCTAATTGATTTACTTAAGCAAGAGACCAAAAAGGAATTTGTTGGAGATTTAATGTACTATTATAAGAATATTCCTGATCTATTAATCAATGAATTATTGCTAGTTGGAATTAACTATGGAGATCCTAGCTTTAACCGAATTTTTATAAGACCAAGTATAAAAGCTGAAGGAACAAAAAAGATAATTGATAAATTATGTCAGTTTTTTCAGTTTAGTGACAAAAAAACGAAAATCGGAATTTCAAAGCTATTCTATTGGATTGGGCCAAAAAACAAGAAAGAATTAGATAGTATACATACATTGGTATTAAGGCGAATCATTGAGGAAAATGATATAATAGAAAATTATTTTTATTTCCATTATTTCTTTAAAGAAAATGATTATTTATCAGTTTATAATAAAGAGTTGTTCTTACAAGCAGAAAACTTATTAAAAAGCATACCAGATGGCAGCAATAGTCTTGAAGAAATTATTAAACAAGACAAGGTGAAACTTGAGTTTGCTCGAAATCAATTAGGATGGAAAATTGAATAAAAATAAAAAGATTATAAATATAGTTTCTATCGTCAACAGCTCTTCCTTTGTTGAGCATAGTCTGCAGACTATGCTCTTTTACGTACCGGACTTTGTCCGATTGAATTAAAGGCAAAACTAAGTTTTGCACATAAAAAAGCATAGTTTCAAACTATGCTCAGCCTATTGTTATTGATAAGCTTATGAGAACATAAATGAGAAATCTGTATTTTATCATTCTGCTTTTATTCATAATAATCTCCTGCAAAGACTATCATAATGACATGATTGGGTGGAGTGATAGCATTCAACCAGGTACACATATCAGCTTAGTGAAGAAGCAACAGCCTGATTATATAAAAATAGATTGGGATCATCCTGAGACTAAGGATAGTCTTTCGTCCTATTTTATCAGCGAGATCAAGGCAACAGAGATATTTTAAATATGTCTTATTACCTAATTTTTGTAGATAATAAATATCAGGGCAGAATTGCAAAAAAATAGTAAAGATCAATACTGTTTTTAGTTAAGCCTACTTTCAAACCATGCTTAACCTGGTATTTTTACAGTATTGTCAAAAAACAACAATTAGCTTTCCAGCAATTATTTCTCTGTAATTCCAGGGATATTAACTTTTCCAGGGCTACTTTTACAGCGGTAAGGCTTTCAAATAAGCATTCACCGCTCACTATGGAAGATTTAGTTGCCGCCCGGCTTCAAATGGCTATTTCTTTAGGTTTTCATATCATATTTGCTTGTATCGGAATGGTAATGCCATTTCTCATGGCATTCTCTCACTGGAAATGGCTGCGGACCAGTCAACCGGTGTACCTGGATCTGACCAAAGCCTGGTCGAAAGGGGTAGCTATCTTTTTTGCAACTGGTGCGGTTTCCGGAACGGTTCTCTCCTTTGAACTGGGATTACTATGGCCTAAATTTATGGAACATGCCGGTCCTATTTTCGGCATGCCTTTCTCCTGGGAAGGAACGGCATTTTTTCTCGAAGCCATCGCCATCGGATTATTTCTCTACGGATGGAAGCGGCTGAATAAGTGGGTACATTGGGTAACGGGGGTATTTGTAGGCATTTCCGGAGTAGCTTCAGGCATATTTGTGGTAGCCGCCAATGCCTGGATGAACAGTCCATCCGGATTTGAATGGGTAAACGGCCATGCCATCAACATTGACCCGGTAGCAGCGATGTTTAATGATGCGTGGTTTTCGCAGGCCTTACACATGACACTGGCGGCTTTTGTCAGTACTAGTTTTGCTGTAGCCGGCATTCATGCGTTATTATTACTCAAACATCCGAAGCATCCTTTGCATTTGCGGGCGATGAAAATAGCACTCACGTTTGGTGCCATCACAGCCCTGCTGCAGCCGCTCAGTGGCGATATTTCGGCCAAAGACGTAGCCCAGCGGCAGCCTGCAAAATTAGCGGCCATGGAAGCTTTATTTCAAACCAGCCAGCCTGCTGATCTGATTATTGGAGGTTTGCCGGATGTAGATAAACAGGAAGTGAATTATGCCAGTCATTTGCCCGGATTTCTGAGCTTTCTGGCACATGGTGATTTTAGTGCGGAAGTAAAAGGCCTGGATACGATTCCCAGAGATGAATGGCCGCCGGTTGTAATTGTACATATTGCGTTCCAGGTGATGGTGGGCGCAGGAATGCTGCTCATGCTGACCGGACTTATATTCTTATTCCTACAATGGAAACGCAACCCCCTGCTTACGCATAAAAATTTTCTGCGGCTGGTGGCGCTGGCTACACCGTTAGGTTTTATCGCCGTAGAAGCCGGATGGGTGGTTACCGAAGTAGGCCGGCAACCCTGGATCATGTATGGCATTATGCGTACTGCCGATTCGGTTACGCCGATGAATGGCCTGGTATATCCGATGATTACATTCACTATTCTCTATCTGATATTAGCTGTGCTTGTTACCTGGCTGATGATCCGACAGATCCGGGTGTTGCATGAAAACTACAAACCCAGCTTGCAGGAAGCCTGAAAGACCAAAGCGAATGTTTTGCAAGCTTGCTACTCACTACTTGATACTTAATACTAGCTTATGTTTGAAGTAATTGTATTGTTTCTGGGCGTTTCTCTTTTGTTCTACTGTTTATTTGCCGGAGCAGATTTTGGGGCCGGTATTCTGGAAGGATTTTCCAGCCGCAAATTCAGAGAAAAAGGGCAGAAACTTACTTATGATGCCATTGGTCCGGTGTGGGAAGCCAATCATATCTGGCTAATTCTGGTAGTAGTGATTTTGTTTATGGGTTTTCCGAAAGTGTACACCACTATCTCTGTTGCCCTGCATATTCCGATTACTGCCATGCTCATCGGCATTGTATTACGTGGGTGCTTTTTCACCTTCCGCCATTATGATCCGATCAAAGGAAGGTCACAGCGGTACTATACCGGAGTTTTTGTGTTTTCGAGTATAGCAACTTCCCTTTTTCTGGGAATTATTGCCGGTGCCGTTACCCTGGGCCGGATCAATCTGGAAACAACCAATTTTATACAAGGTTTTATCAGTCCCTGGTTTAACCTGTTTTCCTTCGCCGTAGGAATTTTTGCCTGTTGCATTTTTACTTTTCTGGCGGCTGTATACTTAATTGGTGAGGCCAGAGAGGAGGACATCCGCCGGATTTTCCTGGATCAGGCGATCAAGTCGAATGTAGTAACAGTAATTGCCGGAGGATTTGTTTTCATCGCTGCCCAGATGGATGGCCTGGATTTAATTGAACTCTTGTGGAGCCATCCGCTGAGTGCAGCCTGCCTGGTACTGGCAACGCTTTCGCTGCCGGTATTATGGTTTACACTCATCAAACGAAACGTGATTGTACCACGATTACTGGCTGGTTTTCAGGTAAGTATGATTCTGGTTGCCTGGCTTTGGATGCAATACCCAGTGGTAATCAACCTGACCCATGGCGAAGACCTCACCTTACACAATACCAGTGCGCCTGACGCTACTTTACAAATGTTAGGCTGGGCATTAATTGTTGGCTCCATGCTCATTTTACCAGCCTTGTTTTATCTGCTCAAGTCTTTCAAGTGGAATCAGGAGCAGGTTCATTGAATGTACCGAAAAAAAGCTGGGTCAATCTAACAAGGTTCAATTCCAACGGCCTTTGCTAAACATCAATAATACTATAAAAAACACGATACAGGAAACATAGGCAATCAGTATCATGAGGAACCCAGCACCTATTCTTCCTTGTATAATAGCCAGATGATAGGCCCAGCCCAGCAAACCGAGTGCTACGCCGTATCCTACTGCAAACCAGACAGCATCTGCACCTCCCTGGTGTGGACTTTTAGGGAAAAATATGCCAAGGACGGTCATAACAAAGTAAAAAGCAGCTACTAAGCCACTAAAACCAGCTACCACATAAAATACAAATTTGAGCAATAGAGTAAGCATAATGTTTGAAGAAATGAGAAATTAACTGATGAATGAAATATGTGTTATTAAGCGTTTATAGAATTTGTTGAAGAAATTACCCGGGAAATATTATTGCCGGATTGATGGTACAAAGGAATGCTGGAATGAAAATAAATGCTATAAATACAGGTAAACGGGAGGTGTACATACCCGGAAATAAGCGTAAGCAAAAGGTATACGTATCAATGTTGATTCAACTAAGGCATTGTACTACCTGCGTTGTGCAATAATACGCCCCTATTATATTTTTTGATTGAAGAATTGAAGCAGAGGTATTTACCTGCCTCTAAGTGTAAACATACCTATGAAAACAAAGCGACTTATTCCCATTCTTGTTGCTGTAGGAATCACTGTCTACCTCGGAACCTATGCTTTTTTGTATTCAATTAAAGATGAGCAGGGAAACCGGTTTAAGGAGTATGTACTTCCAGCTACCTATTCTTATGAGTTTGAGGGAAATGTTGAAGAACTTTCTTTCCAGGCTGAAGATGGGGGAGTGCTGAATGGTGTGCTTTTCAAAGCAGATAGTGCTAAGGGAGTGATTTGTTTCTGGAAGGGCAACGGAGGTACCATTAAGGAATGGGCGCAAATGGCGCCTCAGTTTCTGAAATTGCACTACGATATACTCATTACTGATTACCGGGAGCAGGGCAAGAGCAAAGGGAAAATTACGATAGAGAACTTTTATTCGGATGCTCAACTTGTATATAATGCATTAAAGGATAAGTATTCAGAGAATCAGATTATGATTGTTGGCTTTTCACTCGGTGGCAGAATTGCCGCTCATCTGGCGGCTGATAATTTTCCCAAAATGACTATTCTGATTGATGCTGCTTCTGCTACCGGTGATTTTAGTGACCGCTTTCTGGCTACTTTATACGCACCGTTGCCTGCAGTAATTGGGTTTACGTTCCAGACTGAAAAGGATGTGCAAAGAAGTAAATCTCCAGTAATAGTGATTGGTACAGATGAGAATGCAAGGAGTGTATCCTACCAGATAAGGCCATTATTGAAGGAAAAAGACAAGTTTTTTGAGATAAAAGGAGCCACACATGGAACCATATTAAATCATGCAGCAACCCAACATATCCTGGAAAACCTATTGAAATGAGAAACATCTAACTGCTTCCAGCAAGCAAGTCCAACCTTACTATCTTCCTGTTTTTTAATCTATAATCCCCTCATATCGCATCGCCCGGTTCATCGGAGATTACCTGGAGCAATTGTTTGATCTCCTGAATTTTGTCGGTATCACTGGTTTTTTCGAAGGAAATAATCAGATTACGCAGCACCCTTTTAATAATATCCATATTGGAACAGGGCTGATAAAAAATATCGGAAGCCGGCAGGTTCAGCTGGGCAATGTACTTATCAATATCGGCTTTAGAGAAAATAATACCTTTGCTGAATACATTGATATAAAACTGCGATTCATTGGTTTTATAAGTCAGCACAAACAGATTAGGAAGGTTTACGCCATAGACCGGCATTTTAAGCTTATTCGCCACCAGCATATACACCACGCATAGCGAAATAGGATTACCCCGTTTGGTATCCAGCACAATGTTAAGCATACAGTTGGCTGGGGCATGAAAATTTTTGGTGTTAGCTGCAAATTTCAGCTTGCCAAACATGATGCTGTTGAGGATTTTTACCTGGTCGAAGGGATGAATATTATTTTTAAATTCAAGCCAGGCTTCATAATATATTTGCTCAAGGTCTTTCTTTAAGCGTTCCAGTGCTAAATCAGGGTATTGATACGTAGCTACCAGCCACATGCCTTCCAGTAAATCCTGAGAACCAGTCTCTTTCCATGCTTTGAGTCTGTTTTTAAGACTGTCGAATTGCAGTACATGAATCAGGTCTTCAATTTTTTTCTGAACCGTTAAGTTCATATTGTTCTCCCATTCTTCTTCCAGAAAGGGAATTACGGCATCTCCCAGAGAAATAATTTTTTGCTCAACGTGTAGCTGGATTTCTTTGTCTTCATCATCCAAGAGCGATACTAATGCTTTAAGTTCGTTATTGTTCATTCTAAAAAATGCGTACAATATTTAAATATATACTAATTTTCAAATTTATACAATTAACCCAAAGTTCACTACCTAGCCTGATTTGGCAGAGTTAGCATCGATGCTTTCTGGGTTGCTGCAAAGGTAAGAACTCACTAAATCCCTGAATGTATTTTGCCTGATTATTTTACTATAGAAGACTATTTCCGTTTTCCTGATCCCCTTTTTACATAACAGTGTGAAACCAAAATATGATTATATATATGTATATTTTCAGAGATCCAATGAGGTATATATAATATATATGTCATTGATAGTCAAAAACTATAGTATATTTTTTATACTATATCTTCGCATGGCAGGAAGTTACCCTTCAGTGCAGAAAAGCGGGGAGTGCAAGCAAGTAATTATCTGGTATTGTACACTTCTGTTTTCAATAATATGGCAGTAGTTCAGGCCACTAGGATAGAAGTTCAGGGTTATTTGCAATTGAGGTAATTCTAGACTTCACCAAAAAGCAGTAAACTTCCTGAAAAAGGTATTCTATTACATCACTTTTCCTCTGTTAATCAACAGTTTTCGCTACCGGTATGAAACATTATGCTGGTATTTTAGCGGACTACAAATATTACTTTTAAAAGAAATTTCCTTCAGAAAGCAGCTAAATCTAAATGAGTATTTTATAGGGAAAAATTACATATTCGCTAGATGAAGTGAATATAATTTTTTTAATATTTTATTGAATTCTAATATTTGCACAATTTATAGTATATTCTGAATGAAGGGATAATAATAATAGAATAATATTTATAATTTCTGAAAATGAAAATAAATCATTCAGAATGCTCAAAAAGATATTATAAAATTTTGATTTCAAACTAATACTTCCAATCTTTAAATTTTACTTTAAATAATATTTTAGCTTTAAAGTCACACTAATATATGATTTATAACTTATCTAAAAATTATTATATTGATTAGTGTTTGTGGAAGTATAACTTTTAAAAGTTATACAAGCGCTGTTTCTGAGTCTGTCCATTTTGTGGGTATAGTTAAGCATCGAATTATTTCTTACCAACAATATTTACTGCGTATGTCCTGTAAACCTTTACTCACTGTTTTAGTGGAATAGGATACAAAGCAGTATTAGCAATTGCCAGCTTCAACCTTGTGATCCTTTATTAATTCTTTAACCTTAACCATTACTGCATGAAGCACCCTCCCAAAAACAACCTGTGATTTCTTTATTATTTATTCAAAACCAAACCTTTTAATGTCAAACAGAAATACTATTCCTTATGAAAGAAATTAATTTTAAACACATTTTTACTATCCTTCTTGTAGTCTGTTGTGTGCAGGCTGCCTGGGCGCAACAAGCCGTGAAAGGGAGGGTATTAGATGATGCCAATCAACCCTTGCCTGGTGTAAACGTGCTGATAAAGGGCTCAACTGTGGGTACGGCTACTGATATAGATGGAAATTATTCTCTTCAGGCGCCGGATGGCAATGGTACGCTTGTATTCTCAGCCATTGGATTTGTTACCGAAGAAATGCCGATCAATAACCAGTCTACCATCAATGTAAGCATGGTTCCTGATATCAAGAGCCTGAGCGAAGTAGTGGTTACTGCCTTAGGTATTGAAAAAGATACCCGTACGCTTGGCTATTCTGTTACCAGTATTGACGGTTCCATCATTGATAAAGCCCGCGAAACCAACGTGATTAATTCACTTCAGGGCCGTGTGGCAGGTTTAAGTATCAGTCCTGGTAATGGCGGACCGGCTTCTTCTTCCCGGATCAACTTGAGAGGCGTAAGTAATTTTACAGGAGGTAGCCCTTTGTTTGTAATCAATGGCGTACCTATGGATAATACCAACCGGGGAAATGCCGGAGAATGGGGAGGATCTAATAATGGCGATGGTATTGCTAACATCAATCCGGATGATATTGAAAGTATGACCGTATTGAAAGGTGCCACCGCTGCTGCCTTATATGGTACCAGAGCTGCCAATGGTGTAATTCTGATCACGACAAAAACCGGAAAACAAAATCAGAACCTGGCGGTAGAGTACAATTCCAACCTGCAGTTTGCCAAAGTAATCAACTTTACAGATTTCCAGTATGAGTATGGCCAGGGAACACAAGGAAACCGGCCTACCGATGTAAACAGTGCCAGAGTTTCTGGTCTGGAAAGCTGGGGTGCAAAATTAGATGGCGCACCTTATACTCAGTTTGATGGAAAACAATATCCTTATTCAGCTGTAAAAGACAATATTGATAAATTCTACAGAACGGCTCCTACCTTCACCAATACAGTTGCTGTTTCAGGTGGAAATGAAATGACCAACTTCCGCTTGTCTTTGTCTTCTATGGATTCAAAATCAGTACTTGAAAACAGCGAAGTAAAGAGAAAAACGATCAACCTGAATGTAAACCAGAAGATCACCAAGAAACTGGAAGTAAGCCTGATGGCTAACTATATTGATCAGCAGGACAAAAACAGGGCTGGTTTGAGCGATTCGCCCATGAATGCCAACTTTGGTATTACGTTCCTGGCGACCAGCTTTAACCAGGAAGCCTTAAAGCCTGGCTTTGACCCTGTAACCGGAAATGAGCTGGTGTTTAATGACAATATTTATGTAACCAATCCTTATTTTGTTACCAGCCAGTACAAGAATAATATTGGCCGTAAACGCCTTATTTCCTCTGTATCTGCCAAGTATCAGTTTGCCGACTGGATCTATTTTCAGGCAAGGATGGGCTATGACCTGATTAATGACAAAAATTTTGGAATCACTCCTTATGGGACAGCCTATTCCCGTCTGGGCGGTCTTGGCCAGGGAACTTCCGAAGCAACTGAAATGAACGTAGATGGATTACTGGGTATCAACAGAAAACTTACCGATGACCTGGGCTTGAATATTGCTTTAGGAGCCAATTTAAGAAAGAACAAAAGAGAAAGTGTAGGTATAGGTGGTAATCAACTAAGTATCCCGTATTTATATAATATCAATAATACCCTGCAAAGAAATTCAAGCTACGGCTTTAACGAACGTCAGGTACAATCTGCGTATTATACGTTAGATTTAGATTACCGGGAGTTTTTAACCCTTACTACTACCGGAAGATACGATATTTATTCTACGCTTCCTGCAGCCAACCGGGGTATTTTTGCACCTTCTGTATCGGCCAGTTTTGTGTTCTCTGAGTTATTCTCCCTGCCAGCTATGAGTTTTGGCAAAGTAAGAGCTTCGTATGCACAAACCAGTGGGGAGGCTTTTGATGCCTATTTGACCAGCCAGTATTATTCACTCGGTCAAACGATCAATGGACTTCCACAAGGAGGCTTTGGTTCACAGTTGCCTAACCTGAATTTGAAACCATTCAGACTAAACGAGGTAGAAGTTGGCGCAGAACTTAAATTCCTGGATAACCGCTTAGGAATCGATGTGGCTTATTTTAACCGTAAAACGACCGATGAGATCGTAAGTGGTCCCTTATCTGTTACAACCGGATATACTTCTCAGGTACTGAATCTGGGTTCTACTCAGAATAAAGGGCTTGAGGTATTGCTTACCGGTACCCCTGTGATGACCAACAATTTTAAATGGGATGTTTCTTTCAACATGACCAATATTAAAAATACGATTGTTGATATTGATGGAGATGGCGGAACAACTACTCTTGGTTTAGGTACCTACCGCCCTTTAAATGCAAATGTGGCACACGTAAAAGGAATGGCTGCTGCCCAGATTATGGCCTATGACTATAAGTATGATGCCAATGGAAATGTAATTATCGGTACCAACGGCGTGCCGGAGAGAGGAACCTTAACGCCAATGGGAACAGCCTTGCCAAAACTGTATGGAGGCTTAAATAATAGCTTTTCTATTAAAGATTTCAGCTTCTCATTCCTGTTTGATTATAATTTCGGTGCCAAAGTATTGTCAGCTACCAACCATTATTCTATCGTAAGAGGGCTTCATCAAATGACGCTGGAAGGCCGGGAAACAGGCATTGTAGCTACTGGTGTTACAGCTGAAGGTGCAGTTAATACAGTAAATGTGCCCGCTTATACGTATTATCCGCAACTGGCCACTAATATTTCCAAATTATCGGTGTTTGATGCTGATTTTATCAAGTTAAGACAAGTAGTGATCGGATATAGTCTTCCTTCTGCCTTGCTGGGTAAATTACCTGTTCAATCGGTTACCCTTTCAGCCGTGGGAAGAAACCTGGCAACTTTACTAAAACATACTGAAAATTTTGATCCGGAGGCAGGTATCTCTTCTGATATAAGGTATGCAGGCGTGGAAGGTTCACAGCTTCCATCTACACGCACTTACGGGTTCACTCTTAACGTTGTATTTAAATAAGAATAACATAATATGAAAAGAAATTCGATATTCATACTTGCTCTGCTATTTATGATGGCGGCAGGATGTACAGATAATTTTGATGACATTAATACCGACCCCACCCAGGCAAGCGAGGCGAACTGGGACCCTAATTACTTTCTGCCCAATGCACAGAACGGGGTAATTAACCAGGGGTATAATAGTATGTTGTACCAGAGTACCATGATGCAGGTACTGGCTTCTACCTATAATTATTATGGAAATGGAGATAAGTATATCAATACGCAGAACTCTGCCAGTTATCAGGCGGCCATCTTTAATAATACCTACGGCGTAGGCACTACACTGGCCGAAATGATTAAGCTTACCGAAGGTAAAGAGCGGTTTTCTAATTTACATCAGGTTGGCAGAATTATGCAGGTATTAAATTTTCAGAAAGGTACAGATACCTATGGAGATATGCCTTACTCTGAAGCTTTCAAAGCCAAACAAGGAGTTTCTTTCCCTAAATATGATACCCAGGAATCTATTTACATGTCTATGCTTACAGAACTTGAGCAGGCAACAGCTGCCCTGGATGCCTCTAAACCGGCTATAACCGGAGATCTGTATTATGCAGGGGACATAGCCAAATGGAAAAAATTCGGTTATTCCCTCATGCTGAGAGTCGCTATGCGTTTAACGAAAGTAGACCCTACTACTGCCAAAGCATGGACAGAAAAAGCCGCTGCCGGAGGCGTATTTACCTCTATTGAAGACAATGCTAAATTTAAAGGCGATATCAATTCAGCGCAGTCCAGTTATTTTGGTGTATTGCAGGTAGCAGATGATTTCCGGGAAGTACGCTGGTCGAAAACGATAATAGATGCCTTAAAAGCAGCGAATGATCCACGTTTAAGGGCAATTGCAGAAGTACCGCAAGCAGGATTAACCAATAATGCCAATCAAACACTGGCCGGTGACAATACTCCTGCTGTCCAAGTAGGTATGCCCAATGGCTTTGATCTCACTGGCGGGCCTTTTGATATCAGGTCTTCAGCCGGATATCCTGGTTCTACAGGTACAGGGAATGACATTGCCCCATTGGGTAAATATTCCAGGCCACGCATTAACACGTATCTGAAAAGGGACGGAACCCTGTTGGTGCTTACCTATGCAGAAACAGAATTACTCCTGGCTGAAGCGAAAGCAAGAGGCTGGAATGTTCCCGGTACGGCTGCTGAGCATTATAAAAATGGAGTAGTAGGTGCTATTACTACCTTATCTCAGTTAGACCCTTCTGCTACCATTCCGGTGGCCGAAGCAGATGCCTTTGCGACTGCTAATCCATTGGATGAATCTTCTTTAGATGCCTCCTTAAAAGCGATCAATACACAATACTGGATTGCTACAGGAAGTATGTTTAACTTTTTAGAAACATGGTTTAACTGGAAAAGATCAGGTTATCCGCAGCTTACTCCGGTTACTTATCCTGGTAATGTTACCGGTGGCGTAATTCCCAGAAGGATGATCTATCTGCAAACGGAAATTATCAATAATAAAGCAAATTATACCGAAGCCGTAACTCGCCTTACAGGTGGAGACCAGCTTGTTGGTAGAGTGTGGTGGGATAAACAATTATAATTTTAACAATTAGAAGTAAAAAGCCTCTGCAGATGCAGAGGCTTTTTTGTTAATCAGTTTATTGTACAACCTGCTTGCCAGTATCTGATGGAGTGGGAATGTGAGGAATCATATACCCGAATACTTGCTGACACTCCTTTCGCTTCCATACCAGTTCCAGCTTTTTAAGTTCTGCTATGACCTGTCTTTTTCTTGCCGCTGTGGTACGGCTCTGGTGGTATTCCTCCAAAAGACTTTCAGCCTGCCCTTGAATAAATTGGCAGTCTTGCTGAATCGTATCGCCTCCCGGAAAAGCTTCTCTGGTTCCTGATGTTACTTCTCTTTGTGGGCTGTTCTGTAAAGTATCTGTTGTCTGGAGAGGTGCGCTTTTCTTTCTCTCTTCCATCTGACAGGCTGCCATTAAAAGTATGATCAGATGCATAAAAACAACCATCCATCCATAATAGATTCTTGTTCTCCATACCTGAGTTTGACTATTTTTCATAAGTATCTTATGGCAATATTTATGAGATGACTTATAATAACAATTATAAATAGCAGTGATTAGTGAAAAGGTTATTCCTGACTGGAATTACAGTAAAATTGAATGCGCTTATAAACATAAGTCTAAATGCCAACTGACCATTTATTATGTCTGAATCACTCCCACATTGTACCTTTTTTTGATGGGTGCATGATTAGCCGCTTCTATGCCCATGGCAATCACTTTCCGGGTTTCTATAGGGTCAATAATACCATCTACCCACAACCTGGCGGCTGCATAATACGGAGACAGTTGCTCATTGTACTGACTGGTTATTTTTTCGAGCAAGGCTTTTTCGGCTTCCGGCGTTACAGTTTCTCCTCTGGCTTTTAAGGTACTCACCTGAATTTGCAGCAAAGTTTTAGCTGCTGAAGCACCACTCATCACAGCCATTTGTGCCGTAGGCCAGGAAAAAATCAGCCTGGGGTCGTAAGCTTTGCCGCACATGGCATAATTTCCGGCTCCATACGAATTGCCGATAATAATAGTGAACTTGGGAACCACCGAATTCGCCATGGCATTCACCATTTTGGCTCCATCTTTAATAATGCCTCCCTGTTCCGCCCGGCTCCCCACCATAAACCCGGTTACATCCTGTAAAAAAAGCAGTGGAATTTTCTTCTGGTTGCAGTTCATGATAAAACGGGCAGCTTTATCAGCAGAGTCTGAATAGATTACGCCCCCCATCTGCATTTCACCTTTGCCTGATTTTACTACTTTTCGCTGATTGGCTACGATGCCTACTGCCCAGCCTTCTATTCTGGCAAGTCCGCAGAGCAGCGATTGCCCATATTTAGCTTTATACTGGTCGAATTGCGAATCATCGACGAGCCGTTCGATAATTTCGAGCATATTATAGGGTTTTACCCGGTCGGCGGGAATTATGCTATATATATCTTTGGCCGCTTTTTTAGGAGGAAGAGGAACCACTTTGCTGAATCCTGCCAGCTGCGATTGACCCATCTTATCAAATATTCCCCTAATGGCATCCAGGCACTGTTCATCAGAGTCATATTTATTATCCGTTACGCCGGAAATTTCGCAGTGCATGGTAGCACCGCCCAGGGTTTCATTGTCTACTTCTTCGCCGATAGCCGCTTTTACCAGATAAGAGCCAGCCAGAAAGATAGAACCGGTTTTGTCCACAATCATCGCTTCATCGGACATAATCGGCAGATAGGCTCCACCAGCCACACAACTCCCCATAATTGCTGCTACCTGTACAATTCCCATCGACGACATAAGCGCATTATTGCGGAACTGGCGGCCAAAATGTTCTTTATCCGGGAAAATCTCATCCTGCATAGGAAGGTAAACCCCGGCACTGTCTACGAGGTAAATGATAGGCAAACGGTTTTCCATAGAGATTTCCTGTGCCCGCAGGTTCTTTTTAGCTGTGATCGGAAACCAGGCACCTGCTTTTACAGTCGCATCATTGGCCACAATCACACATTGCCTTCCAGATACATAACCAATGCCGGTTACTACTCCTCCCGATGGGCAGCCGCCATCTTCCTGGTACATATCTTCTCCAGCAAAAGCACCTATTTCCAGAAAATAGCTGTTTTTATCAATCAGGTAATTGATTCTTTCCCTGGCGGTGAGCTTGCCTTTCTGATGATGCGCCTCTATTTTTTTTGCGCCTCCACCTGCCTGCACTTTTTTCAGCCTGCTTTCCAGCTGAAAAAGCAGTTGTTTATAGGAATCCTCGTTTTTATCAAATTCTATATTCATAAAACACAATTATACATGCGAATGTAGAAAATATATACTTATGTAGCCGACAAACTTCAAGATAGGTAATGAATTTAAAACCGGTTATGAGTACCTTACCTGATGAACATTTAATATAAACTAATGCCAAATGGGAAAAATCAAGGTCATGTTGCTATTTCTAATTGTGTTGATGGGAATGAAAAGTGCAAATGCGCAAATCGACCATCTAACGCCAGTTAGTGGAATATTTGATGCATATACTTTTGAGTTTGAATACTATTCAAAAGTCAGAAATGTGTTGTTTCAAGGCCTCACCGATTATCCGGAAATCAGATTTTTAGTAATGCCTTCTTTTGTGCCAGAAAACGTACTCGATATTGAATATGATAGGGAAAATGAAAAGTATTACATAGTTTACCATACCTGTAAAGAAAAGATATGGGAAAATAAGAACTGGCAACATGTTAGAGTTGAAAGATATAAAAAAGAGATAAGGAAGAACTCTGCGGAAGTAGTGAAATTATTATTTAAGAATGCTATCTCACATACGAGATATTCAGAATATGAATGGGGTTTGGATGGAGCAAACTATTATTTTACAGTTAGCGATACTGGACAGAAAAGTGGAACAGTTTGGTCTCCTGATGATGGTACAAAAATGAGACGACTTGTGAAAATTGGATACCACTTAATTGAATTATCCCAGCAAAAAGCTTCAATTGTTGAACTGGATGATACACTTAAAGCAGAAATCGAAAAACTGACGGAAGAATTAAAATAAGATTATTTACTATTCACAGACCAGACACTAACTAAGGCTAATAGCTGCGGACCGTCGTCTGTGGACTATGGACGAAAACTATGACCATTGAACAACTCAAAGCGCAGAACCTGATTATTTTCGAATGCATTTCTGGTAGTAAAGCCTATGGCACTTCACTACCCACTTCCGATACTGATATCCGGGGTGTATTTGTGCTGCCGGAATCTGATTTTTATGGCATGGGCTATATAGAACAGGTAAATGATACCAACAATGATATTGTATATTATGAGCTGAAGCGGTTTATAGAGTTGCTTTATAAAAATAACCCCAATATTCTGGAAATGCTGAATGCGCCTGAAGATTGTGTGCTCATCCGGCATCCGTTGTTTGAGCAAATCCGCCCGGAGTTGTTTTTGTCTAAGCTATGTAAAGTAACATTAGCAGGATATGCCAGGGCTCAGGTGCAGAAGGCGAGAGGATTGAATAAAAAAATAGTAAATCCGGTGGCTCCCGAACGGAAAGAGATCATAGACTTTTGCTATGTTACGGCAGGAATTGGTTCGCAACCGGCCAGAGAGTGGCTAGCCGGCAAAAGCTGGGTGCAGGAACGGTGCGGACTGGTAAATGTGCCTCACATTAAAAACCTGTATGCCTTATTCTATGACGATACACCTGCTGCCTCGTTTGGTTTTTCAGGCATTTACCGCAATGACTCCTCCAATGATGTATCCCTTAGTAGTGTTCCTGCCGGAATGGAGCCTGCTACCTATCTCTCTTTCAACAAAGATGGCTATTCTACCTATTGCAAAGATTATAAGGACTACTGGGAATGGGTAGAAAACAGAAACCAGGAACGCTATGCCAATACCTTGCAACATGGCAAAAACTACGATGCCAAAAATATGATGCATACCATCCGGCTGCTGGAGATGGCAGAAGAAATTGCGGTACAGAAGCATATCCTGGTGAGGCGGCCTAACCGGGATGAACTCCTTAAGATCAGAGGCGGGGCTTATTCCTATGAAGAACTGCTGGCATTGTCGGAACAAAAGATGGAACGCATTGAACAGGCATATGAGGCTTCCGGTCTGCCGGATCATCCGGATTACCAAAAAATTAACCTGCTTTTAGCAGATCTGCGAAAAAAGTTTTATACTCGGAGCTGAAAAAATTGAGTGAATGAGCGATTGTGTGACTGAGTGAATAGCGAAGTATATATTAGAAATATCAGCCATTTAATAAATCACTATATAACATACTACTTACTCATTCACTCTGTCACACAATCACTCATCATTTATGAATCCATCTAAACCGAAAAAATACAAAAGCATCCTTTCCATTGATGGAGGAGGCGTAAGAGGAATTATTGCTGCACAAATACTGGCTACGCTGGAACACAGGCTTCAGGCCAGAACCGGAAATCCCGAAAGCCGCCTTGCTGATTATTTCGACCTGATTGCAGGAACCGGTACCGGTGCTATTCTGGCTTGTGCCTATCTCAGTCCGGTAAAGCCGCATATTCATTCGGCACGGTTTAATGCCAGTCAGGTAGTGGATCTCTATGTGAAATATGCGGCTACAATTTTTAATGAAACCTTCGATCATAAGATTGTAAGCCTGGGTGGTTTAATTGATGAGAAATATTCTTCTACCGAGATTGAAAAAGTATTCAACAGCTATTTTGAAGACCTGCACCTAAAACATCTGCTCAAGCCCTGCCTGATCACCGCCTACGATATTACTAAACGGAATGCTTATTTTTTTAACCGGACCAGTGCCATGGATAAGCCATCCGCCGATTTTTTTGTGCGCGATGTAGCCAGGGCTGCTACGGCTTTGCCCACTTATTTTGAGTGTAAAGAAATCCAGTCTTTTTCCGGCGTAGGATATACCTTAATAGATGGAAGTATATTTGCCAATAACCCTGCTTTATGTGCCTTTACAGAAGCCCGTAAGATATTTTCTCAACAGGAGCCGCAACTCAGGTCACTGCCTATCGAACAATTGCTTATTTTTTCTCTGGGAACCGGGTTGCCTAAAACGCAATATACTTACGAGGATGCCAAAGACTGGGGATTAGCCGCATGGAGCAAACCTATTATTGACATTGCCGCTACAGCCAATGCAGAAACGGTTGACTATCATTTGAGCCAGTTATATGAAAACATCGGTAAAAGCAATCAGTACCTGCGCATCAATCCCGAACTGCCCATAGACATAGAAGCCGACATTGATAATGCCGAACCTGAAAATCTGACATCCTTGAAAGAGCTGGGAATTACCTTAACCGAGGAATACGAAGATAAAATAGATGAATTTGTGAAGCTATTGCTGGCTACGGTTTAAAAGTTGCTTTTACAAGCGTGGGTTGATATTGATTAGAGGACTAGACTAAGCGCATTTGTGTGTTTTGGTAGCACTCTTACCATTTTTTTCTGGAAGGCTATATTGTATATCAACACTACAGCTATTAAAGCGAAGACAGCAACTATAATGTTTCTTCTGATTCATGGATATGTGGAGCCAGTATTGACATAACTCATTTTATCAACTATAAGGTGCGACTATATTTTTTGTTTAGTTATAATGCTGCTGGAGAAGATAGAATAATTATCAATATCCCATTTAATAGGCATAAATTTTAATGAGGGCTTTCAGGAATATTGACCTTCAGGTAAATAATTGCTTTCAGCGAATATAATATTTTTATATATTATGATTCATTCGCTGGAAATGCCTTATAAGGATTTCGGTTATCTTCCTCTATGATCAGAATTGCTGAACCCTCCGATAACGAACCATTACTGGTACTCACCGCCAGCAATCCCATGCAGGGCAGCATATCTCTGCGCATTGACAGGAAGCCTGATTTTTTTAGTCTTCTGGAGGCGAGAGGAAAAAGTATTACGTATGTTCTGGAAAAGAACAGCCGGATTATAGGAAGTTTTTCAGCTTCAAAAAATAAGGTTTTTGTCAATAAACAAGCAACAGACCTGTATTACTTAAGTGATTTGAAAATAGATAATGCTTTCCGGTCACAGGTATACGCCTTTAAGCTGGTTTCTCAGATGCAGCACTATCTGCAATCACAAGGAGCAGACCTGCTTTTTTGTACAGTGGCTGATGGCAATAACCGGGTGCTGCCAGTTTTTGAAGGCCGTGCAGCTCTTCCGGTTTTCCATATATTGGGAAAATTTAGTGTATATCAATTTCTGCCTGCCAGAAAGCCTGTAAAAAATAGTACGTATCAGATTTGCCAGCAAGCATTTGATGCTGATCTACTTAAACAATTTAATCAGTTTTATCAGCAGTATCAGTTAGGGAAAATTTTATGTGCAGATCCAGTGCAAAGCCAGGCAGTACTTGTGGCATATATTCAAAAACAGCCAGTTGCTGCCATTACACTTATAGATACGTTGCCTTACAAGCAGAATGTAATAATTGGCCTGAAGCCCTATCTAAAAATGCTGGTATATACTGTAAATAGTTTGGGTAAAGTGCTGCCTTTGTTCCCATTGCCGGAGATTGGAGAGGCTATTAAGATTCTGTATATAAATAATTTTTATTGCCTGAAAGGCCAGGAGGCTGCATTGTTAGACCTGGTAAATCAGGCCAGGCATCAGGCATTTACGGGAAATTTTCATTTTGTAAGCATAGGCTTACATGAAAAAGATCCTCTTCTGTCCTGCTTCAAACAGTTCTACAAATTTGAATTCAAATCTGTAGGATACATTACAAGTTTAAAAAATAACACAGCCTTGCTTAACGAAATAATGGCTGGCGTTCCTTTTGAAGATTATTCACTGGTTTAATGTTTATAGTATGGAAACCCAAATCATGATAAATTCTGACACAGTCAGGCGCAGAAAAGTAATTGCAGATGTATTATCGCAGGCCATTAGTGGAGAACTGGTAGGCATGTCTAATTTTGCTTCGCTTGCCGGCCTTATGGCGGATATTCACGAAAAAATGGAAGCGGTAGAACATGCAGAAAGTGAAAGGCAGCATGCGCTGGGCTTTCAGAGGATAGCTAGTGCCAATGATTTACCTGTTGTGGCCAATATTGAAGGCGTATATTGGAAAACGCTGCGGGATAAATTTTTGAAATATGCCCAAAAAGGTGATTTTATTGCTTGCCTGATTATTCAGGAAGTGATGCTTGAATCGTTTGCTGTGTCGATGTACAAAGATGCCGGAGAGGCCATAGGGGGTGAAATAGGTGCCTTATTACTTCAGACCTCTGACCAGGAAAAAGAGCACCTGAGCCATGCTACTGAAATTTTGCAACAGGAGTTGCAGCTCAATAAGTCATTATTTATTCAAAAGTTCAAAGCTATTCATGAAGATGTAATGACCATATTGGCCCAATGGACAGCTTCTACAGATTCGATGGGACATTGCGGAGTATGTAATGGCAATTGTATGAAAGATGATCTGGATGAGATCGGGCTTTCCATTCGTTATGTGCGGGCTAATGCCCTGAGGACTTATGCCCGGGCACTGGATGCTATTGGGTTGCCAGGAGAAGAAACAACGGTATGGATTGTTAATCTTCCCTTTTAAGGCGATCACAAATAAGCATATGTATCATTCAACCTGAGTTTCGCATGAAAGAGGAGATTGTTTATCCTATTCCTTACCGCCTTAATTTGACAATTGGAGGTAGCTGTTTTGCAGGTGCTTTGCTGGTTTTATATATGGGTTCGCACACAGAGAAGATGCTTTATCAATCTGGTTTAGCCATATTGTTTGCTATACTCATGATACCGCTGTACTCCTTGATTCATGAAGCTGAGCATGATATGATGCATCCAAACCGCAAACTGAATTATTGGCTGGGTGTGGTGCTTTCATGGATATTTGTTGCCCCTTTTACTTTTATCCGCAAGTGCCATTTAAACCACCATAAACATAACCGTACAGACTATGAGATGTGGGATTTATATTATGCACATCAACAGAAATGGCTTAGGCAGGGCTATTTTTATATAGTCCGCCTGGGCATGGAATGGATAATGATCGTGGTAGCTGTTGTATTGTTTGCCCTGCTTCCCAAACTGGTTTTTTCTAAACTTTTCAGCTGGAATCATGAAATTAAAGGAATTATACAGGGTGCTAATAAAGATAAACTGCTTGTTAAGATCCGCCTGGAAAGCTATCTTGTTATTGCTTTCCAGTTCATTATATTTTTTCTGCTGAAACTGGATATATATTTTCTGATTGGGGCTTATTTCTGCCATGCTTTTGTGTGGTCGTCTCAAAATTATGTAACGCATGCTTTTTCGCCCAGAGATATCATAAATGGAGCACATAACCTGAAAATGCCGTTGCTTGTCAGGTATTTATATCTGAATTTTAATATACACCTTGCGCATCACCAGTATCCCAAAATGCCCTGGATTTATTTGCCAAAATGTATTCAATCCACTACTAAAGAACTTTCTTTCTGGCACATTTATATAAAGTTATGGTTAGGGCCCGAACTCACCCGGGAACCTTCCCCGGTAGCTGACAAAGAAATTCATTCCGCCTGATTGTATGCAAGTAAAACTTCCTATAACTGATTCATGCGATTTTGCTATTCTTGGCCATCAGGAGAGGTGGGAAAATGTATATGCGATGGTGAATCAGATGCGGGGTAGCCAAACGAATCAGGTTGTAGAGGAAGAAATCAGGTATATTTTCCCGTTTTTTCCTGCCAGAAGTTTATTTAAGATTGATGTTACTTCCACGCTGAACAACAAAAAAATCACTGGCTGCTATGTAGAAACTTTTATAGGCCCAGATTCTTTGGTAAGCATTCACTTGAAAGAGAATATACAGAAAGTAAAGGAAGCTGCCTTTTGTGCCAATACATTAGGAGCGCCTATTGCTACCCTTGGTGGTTTTACTTCCATTGTGCTCGAGGGCCAGACTAAGCTGCTTCCAGCTGGGCTTCAAACTGTTTTTACTACAGGCAATACCCTTACGGCTGCCTTTATCGTGCAAAATGTGAAAGATGCTTGCCAGGTCTTAGATAAAGATATATCTCAAAGCCATATCATAGTGATTGGTGCTACAGGCGATATTGGCAGTGCTTGTGTAAACTATTTTGCCGGAAAATCAGCTCAGCTCACTTTAGTTGCCCGAAATAAGAGAAAGCTCTTTGAATCATATCATGATCTTTCAGGTACTGCTTGCACAATCACGGATTCTGTGGAAGAATATGCTTCAGAGGGTGATATTATTATTGCTGCTGCCAGTAGTTCCAGTATTCAGCTACATAATTTAAAAACCGGAACGCTTGTAATAGATGCCGGATACCCAAAAAATATAGATATAACTTGTATTGATACCAGTAAAATACATTTTTTATATGGCGGTATGGGTTATGTATGTGGAAATATCCACTTCTATCCTGATTATAGATTACCTCTCTATCATGTTCCTTCCCGTAAAATTGCCCATGGCTGTATTCTGGAAGCTGTAGTGCTGGCGTTTGAGAATAAGCATTATGCCTATTCCCAAGGTAGGGGACAAATTACCCTGGAAAAAATGGAAGAAATACTGTTGTGGGCAAATAAGCATGGAATTATTCCAGCTCCTTTTTATAATCATCAGGGATTATGGTCTATTCAAAAATATACATATGGCGAATAATCCAAAAAGTCAGGTTGAACTAAGTAAGCTGATTTTTACCATGAACTGGGAAGATCCGGAATCTGACAAAGCAGCGTTACAAATTAAACCCGGTGAGCAAGTAATGACTATTACCTCTGGCGGTTGCAATACCCTGGAAATGCTATTGTTAAATCCGGCTATTATTTATGCTGTGGATATTAATCCGGCTCAAACGTATCTATTAGAATTAAAAATAAGAGCCTTACAACAGCTTTCTTACCCTGAATTTATTTGCCTGATGGGTTTAACAGATACCATGAACCGGCCGGCAATATTTGAAAAAATAAAACCTCATTTATCTGAACCAGCACTAGCCTTCTGGCTAGCCCATCAACCTATTATTTCTAATGGAATACTCATGTCGGGCCGTTTTGAAAAATTCGTCCGTATTGCTTCCAGGATGTTGCAACTGATACAAGGTAGACGAAAAGTTCAGCAGGTGTTTGCTCCCTCCAGCTTACAGGAACAACAGGAGTTTTATGATATGCATTTTAATACATGGCAGTTTAGGCTTATATTTAAGATGCTATTTAATAAGCGCATGCTGGCCAGAAGAGGGCTGAGTGCAGATTATTTTTATTTTGACGATGGCAGTCATTCTTATGCAGAAAGTTTTTATAAAAGAGCCCATAATGTATTAACAAATGTTCCTGTGCAAGACAACTATTTTCTTGCGCTCTATCTATTAGGTAATTACAAAAGTAACTTTCAGGTACCGGCTTATCTGAAAGAAGAGAATTTTCCTATACTGCAAAAGAATGTGTCTAACCTACAACTCATTACAGCAGATGTAAAACAATGGCTGAAATCGAGGCAACCTGATTCTATTGATTGTTTCAGCCTGTCTAATATCTGTGAATTAAAGAGTGAAGAAGATACTACGCTGCTTTTTGAGGAAGTAGCCAGGGTAGCAAAAAATGGAGCCAGGTGTTGTTTTCGCAATCTAATTGTTCCAAGAGAAATACCTCAAAGCCTTCAAGACAGAATTCGAAAAAATAAACCACTCAGCGAGCAACTGCTTGAAAAGGACCGTTCATTTGTTTATGGAAAGGTGGCAGCATATACCATAGTTAAATAAGCTTCATTAGAAGCCTTGCCACACTTTATATATACCAGAAGCTTATTTCTTTGCCATAAAGGTGATGGCATCTACCAGGCGGTCTAGGTCTTTTAGTGGTGTGTACACATGAGGAGTTACCCTGACTCCTTTAATATTCTCCCATACAATGGCAGACGTATGAATTTTATATTTGTTAAAGAGTATCGTATCCATTTCTGAGGGTTCCATACCTTCTATCGAAAAGTTAGCAATGGCACAGGAGAATTCTGGTTTCAGAGATGTATTCAGTTTTACCCTAGGCAAGTGTACTACCTTCTCTGCCCAGTAATTTTTCAAATACCGTAATCTTTCTTCTTTGCGCTTGTTTCCGATGGCATTCTGAAAGTTAACGGCATGGCCAATCGCCTGTTCGATCGGGAACGACCTGGTGCCCAGTACTTCAAACTTGCGGATATCAGCTATCAGAGGGTTTTGGTTCGGCAACAAAGGCCATAAGTCTTTGATCTTGTCTTTCTTCACATATAACATGCCTGAACCAAACGGAGCAGACAGCCATTTGTGGAGGCTTGTGCCATAATAATCACAATCCAGATCTGGAATTTTATAATCCAGGTGGGCAAATGTATGGGCTCCGTCTACCAGTACAGCAATACCTCTTTCCCTGGCTATTTTACTGATCTTTTTTACCGGCAAAATCTGCCCTGTCCAGTTGATCATGTGGGTGATCATTACCACTTTGGTGCGGGGTGTAAAGGCTTCTTTGAATTTTTGTACAATTATTTCATCATTTTCGATCGGCAATTCCAGGTTTACCCAGTTTAGCTTAATGCCTTCCCGCATTTCCCGTTGCTTCCAGGCCTGGATCATATTGGGATAATCCTGTTTGGTAAGTACCACTTCATCGCCTTTCTTTAAGTTTAAGCCCAAAATTACAGTGCCTAAAGCTTCCGTCGCATTGCGGTTAATGGCCAGTTCTTCCGGATCGCATCCAGCCAGGTCGGCCAGTTTCATCCGCAGCGATTCCCTTCCGGCATCCAGTGTCCGCCACATAAAGTATGAAGGCGCTTCGTTCGACATGCGGTTATACCGGTCTACGGCATCCTGCACGATTAAGGGCTGCGGACTTACTCCGCCATTATTCAAATTGATGATATTAGGTGAAACTGTATACGCTTGCTGAATGGTATGCCAGTATTCCTCATTTCTGGCCGCCTCTGCCGGAGATAAATCATTAATTAATTTCCCGGCTTCTGAAAGGGAACGGGCTTTCACAGGTGTTAAGACTGGGACTAAAGATAAAGCTCCGGTGGCCACACTTAGTTTTTTTACAAAGTTTCTTCTGTTTTCCATAGTAAAACAAGGTATATATACCAGCCAATGAAAATACTAAAAATAAAAAGCAAAAGACAGATTTACTATAAAATAAATCTGTCTTTCAAGAAATAGCCAGAATGATGTTTGGATTTTTAATGTTTAGAAGATAATGTATAATTTAAAGAAGCTATCATAATTAGCACTTTTGAATCAAAAATTTATACTAAGATACGCTTCTGGCAGCTTGTTTTCTTTCGCGCTTCTTTTTGGGCGAGAAGTATTCCTTGGCTTCTTTGTAATAATCAGATTTTCTCTCGGCCCGTTTGAGTACGACATTATAATATTTTTCTGCTTCCTCAAAATTTCTATCCTTATTATATAAGCGGCCTAAAGCCGTAAGGGCTGATAAATAATATCCGCTTTCATAAGCTTTAATCTGTTCAGAATAGACCACGGTACGTTTATAATACGATTTTGCCTGTTCTGTATTTCCGTTATTATTATAAATATGTCCCAGAAAGAAACTGGCATACCGGCCACTGGTGGCTTCATAGCCAGGCATATTGCTATCCAGTTTCTTGAGGATACTGGTTGCTACAGATTCAGTTTCATCGATTCTTCCCTGCGAGAAAGCAGTACGGGCATAATATCTTTCAAAATAAGAATTATCCGGAAAGGTTTCGTGCAGGTATCTGGATAATTGATAAGCTTTCTGAGTCTGGTTTTCTTCCCCGTAAATCCGCATCAGAAAATACTGGGCTTCTGTTCGGGTGTAGAAGGCATTATTGGATACTTCCCGCAATTGTTTTATGCCAAGTTCTTTGTCTCCTTTGGGGAACAGCCATAAAATAGATTTGAGTGCCGGATAATTTTCAGGAATCCAGTCCCGGTAATAGTTGTACAGGGCATCGCCAAATAAAAACTCCGGACTTAGCTCTTCATACCCTTTGCTTTTATCGAGGTATTTGAGGGCGCTTTTACTGGCTACGGCAGCTTTCCGCCAGTCTCTCCGCTCAGAGTATAATCTTCCTTTAAATCCATAAGCTGCAGCCAGAAAGAAAGAAGCCTCCACATTGTTTTCATTGGCTTCATACATTTTTTCAGCCAGTACAATGGAACTGTCCATATAGGAAAGGAAAGCATTATCATATGTTTCTATATCAATATTGGGCGCAATTTTCCACCACTGGCTCAGGCCCAGTAAAAAATAGGGAAGTGGATGGGTAGGATGTGCCTGCTTGATGTGATTGAACTGCCTTTCTGCCTGGGCAAATTTAAAGTTATACATGTCATTCACAGCCTGGGTCGCTTCTATCTGCATATTCATGTCTAAGAGCAACATAGGGGGCCTTTCCTGAGCCAGTAATTTTACATTCCACAGCAAAAAAATCACTAGCCACTGGTATTTCATAATCGCTTTCATTATGTGTAAAAACTATCATTTCTTCGGTTGAGTTCATATTGTTTTATAACGTCCGAAACTATTTTCCATGTAAGATTGTACAATAAAAATTAGTTTTTTTGGTTACTATCCTGTATTTTGAGCGTATATATTTTCGAATAAATTCATTGAAAAAACGCTTAATATACTGATAATCAAATATGTTATTGCAAAAATTGATGGTTTTTTTAGTGAATATTACCTATGTCATTGGCATAAGGCAGTCTTAAACCATGTAATTATTAACAAAAAAATTTATGGAAAATTTAATGACTAATATGTCTGTATGGGGAGTTGTGGTGTTGTTGTTAACGACTTTACGGTTAGCCTGGCGTTCGGGAGTAGTGCAGGGTACGGGTTGGCTGATTGAAACAGGCGAATATGTATTTCAAAAATTTAATCTTTTTATCCGGCATTCTTATAAGCCATTAACTTTATTTGCCTTGTCGGCTTTTACACTGTTTGTTTGCTACAAAATTACCGGAGACAAATTTGTATCGTTGTGGAGCAGTGCCAGCGTAGCAGGTATTATGAGTATAGGGTTAGGCGCTTTGTTAAGACCAGGTATCTCTCAATATGTGCTTAGCCTTGATTCCTTGAGTACCCGGAAAGAAAAATTCATCAAAAGAGTTTGCAGCGAAAAAAATATTAACAATAACGGTATTCTATTTATTGGGCTCACCGGCTTACTGCTGGTATCAGCTGCCTACCTGCCATCCGTTGAGTGGACATCCTATACGGTATTATCTCTAACCGGCGGCTTTGCATTAGGAGCCTCAGGTTTACTGCTTTGCCTGCATGTATATGAAGTAATAACCATCCCTTATACAGATAGCTATTCTACCTTCGCAGCGCAAGCTAGCCGGATACTTAGCAATGACAGATTGGATACGTTAGGAGGTACCCTGGTAGCGGCTATGTTGCTGGGTACTACTTTCTGCCCCATCAGTTCTTTTCAATCGCTCGATATGCCTGCCAGTTCGGTACTATTGCCTTTAGTATTAGCTATTTCAGGTGTAGGAATTTCATCCGTATTTGGTAGTATGGCCTCTGTTTCTGGCTGGAAGAAGAACCCTGTTTCCTACCTGACAGAGAAATTGATAAGTGCGTTGTTTATGATCTTGGTAGCATTTGGTATTACACAGTATTTGCTTCCGGCTTCATGGGTATGTAATGGAACAGAATTTACTTCTATGCAAGTGTTCTATGCAGCGCAGGCAGGTATCGTTGGCGGTTTGTTAACCAATAAAGTAGTTCAGGTATATAAAACGGTTCACCGGAAATATTTCAACTACCTGGCTGAAAAATCTTTTAAAGTAAGCCTGATGGATTCGGCCTTTCATTTTCTGTTAAACACCGTTTCTACATTGCTGCCAGTTGTTTTAATCGTAATATCTATTTTGTTTTCCTATGAACTGGTAGGCTTATATGGTATTGTGATCGCTATGATCGCTATGCTGGCTAATCTTTCTACCAAACTTACTGTAGGCCGGTAGTCGCATTCAACCTATCTGGCAGCTTGACTGCTTTCAACCGCTTAATTGATCAAACAATTAAGCGGTTTTTATTTTGAAAGGGATAAACCCAGATATTCCTGTTAAGCAATTGTAGAATAAATTTTTGCACTTACAATTGATAAGCTCTTATTACTATCTTGTACCTTAGCTTTGTCTTTTATGAAATTTCCTTTGACAGCTGAGCAGGTAAAGCAAGAAATTTATTTATCCATCGATAAAAATTATTATGCCGGAAGCTTACGCTACAGGCAGTTAAAAAAGACATTGCTGCAAGCTAAGCATGAAATTATAGTAGAAGGAATATTACAGGTATTTGAAGATACATCCAGAGGGGAAAGAAACTTTGTGGAACAGGAATTTGCAGGAAAGTTATTGTATGAACTAAAGCCAGATACGAGGTTAACTTTAATGGAAGTTTTATATCGGACTTTACCTAACTATAATCTGAGTGTAGTGGAACTACCCATGTATTTAGCAGAAAAGTATGGACTACGTGCTGTTGCTGAATGCCTTGAATTATTAGAAAATCAACAAAATCAACTTGCGGCTGTTTTGAAAAGCATAAAAACATTTAAATTCTGGTTACACATTAAATAATTCCATCCGGTAAGATGGCATCACTCTATCATGCGTAAATTTTACAAAAATCTCACTTTTCAGGTATTGCTTGCCATCACGCTGGGAATTCTGATAGGTGCTTTCTATCCGGCAGTAGGTACAGCGATGAAACCTCTGGGAGATACTTTTATCAACATGATAAAAATGGTGATTGCTCCGATTATTTTCCTGACCATCGTACTGGGGATTGGCAGCATGGGTAACTTGAAAAAGGTGGGCCGGGTAGGAGGGAAAGCACTTTTGTATTTTGAAATTGTGACCACCTTTGCGCTCATTATCGGCTTATTTGTGGCCAACCTCACTAAACCTGGTGTCGGATTCGATAGATCTCTGGTGCAGGGCGGAGATATTTCTGCCTATAAAAAAGGGGCAGAAGAAATCAACTGGGTGGATTTTGTGATCCATATTGTGCCTTCTAATGTAGTAAAAGCCTTTGCTGACGGTGATATTCTGCAGGTATTGTTCTTTTCTGTGCTATTTGGCGTTGGTCTTACTAAAATGGGCAGTGCCGGGCAAAGTGTCATTCATTTTTTTGAAAAGCTTTCGAAGATATTTTTTAATATTCTCGCCATTGTGATGAAACTGGCACCGATCGGCGCATTTGGAGGGATGGCCTACAGTATTGGCAAGTTTGGGGTTTCTACGCTTATTCCATTGGCAAAGCTGATGCTGACGGTGTATGCTACTATGTTTCTGTTCATTTTTGTAGTGCTCAACCTGATTGCCAGGGCGTATGGATTCAGTTTGTGGAAGTATCTGGTGTATATTAAAGAAGAATTGCTCATTGTGCTGGGAACTTCCTCATCGGAGGCTGCTCTCCCCCAGATTATGCGTAAACTCGAAAATTTTGGCTGTTCTAAACCTGTGGTTGGGCTCGTGATTCCGACCGGCTACTCATTTAACCTGGATGGTACTACCATTTACCTGGCAATGGCTACTATTTTTCTGGCACAGGTGTTTAACGTAGATCTTACTTTCAGCCAGCAGGCGGCTATTATTTTTATCTTAATGCTTACCTCCAAAGGCGCTGCTGCTGTAACAGGAGGCGGCTTTATTGTACTGGCTTCTACCTTATCTGCATTGCAGGTGATTCCGGTAGAAGGCCTTGCCTTACTTTTGGGAGTAGACCGGTTTATGTCAGAAGCCAGGGCCATTACCAACCTGATCGGCAATGGGGTGGCTACCATTGTAGTGGCTAAAAGCGAAAAAGAATTTGACTATGCCAAACATGAGTTTGTGATGAATGGAGGGATTATTGAACCCATAGAAAAAACCGTGACGATTGTAAGGCAGGAAACAGAAGTAGTAATTACCACCAGCGAACGGATAAACCGGGAAGTATAAGAGGCATTTTCCTTATATTATCTAAAATATCCCGATCAACTCTTAACTTGCGGTTTTTGAACCAACCATGAAAAAAGTTTTATTCATAGACCGTGATGGAACCATCATTGTAGAACCACCTACGGATTTCCAGATAGATTCCTTAGAAAAGTTATCCTTTATACCCAAAGCCATTACTAGTCTGCATAAAATTGCCACTCAGATGGATTTTGAATTGGCTATGGTCACCAATCAGGACGGACTGGGAACCGTTTCCTTTCCGGAAGAAACTTTCTGGCCTGCCCATAATAAAATGCTGGAAACCTTAGCCGGTGAAAATATATCTTTTGCTAATATTCATATTGACCGGAGTTTTGAGCATGAAAAACTGCCTACCCGCAAACCCGGAATTGGTCTGTTACAGCAATATTTTAATGGTACTTACGATCTGCAAAATTCCTATGTGATCGGCGACCGGATGACAGATGTGCAACTGGCCAAAAACCTGGGAGCTAAAGCCATTTTCTTTTCCGGTAATAAAGCCAATAGTATTCAACCCGATGAAACCATTGCCCTTATTTCCAATAATTGGGACGAAATTTACCGATTTCTCCGTTTGCCTGCGCGCACTGCTTCTGTTACACGTACGACCAAAGAAACTGATATACATATTCAACTCAATTTAGATGGTCAGGGTAAATCCGATATGCGTACTGGCCTTGGTTTTTTCGACCATATGCTCGATCAGCTGGCAAAACATTCCGGAGCAGACCTTTCTATTCACGTAAAAGGCGATCTGCATATTGACGAACACCATACAATTGAAGATACGGCACTGGCACTGGGAGAGGCGTATACCAAAGCCCTGGGTGATAAACGCGGAATAAACCGCTATGGATTTTTGTTACCTATGGATGAGGCACTGGCGCAGGTAGCCATTGATTTTTCGGGCCGTAACTGGTTGGTATGGGAAGCGGAGTTTAAACGGGAGAAAATAGGAGAGATGCCTACCGAAATGTTCTTTCATTTCTTCAAATCATTTACCGATACAGCCAAATGCAACCTGAATATTAAGGTGGAAGGGGAGAACGAACACCATAAAATAGAAGCTGTTTTTAAAGCGTTTGCCAAATCTATTAAAATGGCTGTCAGCCGGGATGAGAAAAACCTGCAGAATCTGCCTAGTACCAAAGGAGTGCTTTAATAATTGAAATTTATTTTTAATGATCCATTAATGAAATGTTTACAGGAATTATAGAATCGGCTGGCGAAGTACAGCACATTGAAAAATCAGGTACCAATCTCACGTTTACCATCATCTCTCCGCTGGCTGCAGAGTTGAAAGTAGACCAGAGCCTTTCTCACAATGGCGTATGCCTGACGGTGGTAGAAACTGATGCAAGCCAGTATAAGGTTACAGCTATTCAGGAAACGTTGTCTAAAACAAATTTAGGAAAACTGAAGATTGGTGATAAAGTGAACCTGGAAAGATGTATGCAGCTGAATGGCCGCTTTGATGGACACATTGTACAAGGGCATGTCGATCAGACTGGTATTTGTACATCTGTGATTGCTGAGGACGGGAGCTGGTTATTTGATTTTGAATATGACCCTGCAATGGGTAATTTTACGGTGGAAAAGGGTTCCATTTGTGTAAATGGCGTGAGTTTAACTGCCTTTAACTCCCGCAGGAATGGCTTTAGGGTAGCGATTATTCCGTATACGTATGAGCATACCAATTTTCACCAGCTACAAAAAGGAGATACGATTAACCTGGAATTTGATATTATTGGTAAATATTTGATGAAAATGATTCCTGATGCGTACAGGAATTTATAATTTTAATACCATCAAAACGGTTTAGACCAATTTCTGGCGTATACATTTTTCATCTATGAACTACGAAATACACGCATACGATTGGTAGTGCATTGCGTATTAATCAGTAAAACAATTTATTATGAACTGTATCATTGTGGATGATGAGGACATGTCGAGAAATATAGTCCGGCATTTTGTAGAACAAACCAGCTTCTTAACTCTGGCCAAAGAGTGTGCAGATGCCATTGAAGCGGCTAATTTCTTACAACAAAATCCGGTAGATCTGTTGTTTCTCGATATTGAAATGCCTCAGATGACGGGAATGGAACTTGTAAAAAGCCTTCAGGTAAAGCCTCAGGTCATTTTTATTACGTCCCGTTCTGATTATGCGGTAGAAGCCTTTGAATATAACGTAACTGATTATCTGGTAAAACCCATCACCTATGCCCGTTTTCTGAAAGCTGTAACTAAAGCCAAAGAAGTATTTGATGCCCAGCAGCCGATCCAGCTTCATTCCAAAGATTTGTACATTAAGTCGGATTCCAAGATTGTAAAAATCAGTCTGAAAGATCTGTTGTATGTGGAGGCTCTGGCGGATTATGTGATGATGTATACAGCTTCCGGTAGTAGGCATGTGGTGCATTCTACGATGAAAGGAGTTGAAAAGAAGCTAAATTCCGGAGAGTTTATACGGGTACACCGTTCGTTTATTGTCAATATTGAGAAAATCGAAGCCATCGAAGATCTTTCCATCATCATCAATAAAAAACTTATTCCGATTGGTGCTTCCTATAAAGATAATTTCCTTAAAAAACTCAATATCCTGTAGCCTGTCATCTATTTATAATCAAAGCTCTATAGCTGTACCTAATTTAAACCTTAAGGTCAGTTTTCGTAACAATATTATTAAAATATGCAGAAAGAAATTTTGCTGGAGATGTTAGCTCAGAACCAGATCACCTGTTCGGCCGCTTTCACCGGAATTACCCATGAAAATGCACATCTCCGCTTGAATGAGAAAACAGCATCTGCCGGGTTTATCTACCGGCACATTGGCGAAATGATGAATATGTTTGGTTTGTTTTTTGGGATTCCAACAGAGGTGCAAAACACAACCATGGGCCAAACCGATGAAGGGCAAGGACAAGATGTAGACCAGAGCCATCTGCTTGTTCAAAAAGGATTTGATATGCTACAGCGCTATATTGAGAATGCTACTGACACCTCCTGGCTGGATCCGGTTGACACGCCATTTTTTGGTACTGTTTCCAGAGCAAGGCTATTTTCACACATACTTTTTCATACTTCGCATCATGCCGGACAAATTGTTTTAACACTAAAAAAAGGCAGATAAAAGGTTCAAACGATACGCTCTGTTTATAAACAACTATGTTACCGGCGTTTGAGGAGTATTATTTATCTGCCATTTTTCAAAGTATTTATATAGCAGGTAGCAGAGCAGTGCACAGGCAATGCCGACCATAGACCCGAAAACCAAATCTAATGGGTAGTGTACACCCACATAAATCCGGCTATAAGAGACCATTGCAGCCCATGCAAACAGGAAATAAATATGTCTGAACGTTTGCCTGACGAGCAGCCACATAATCATAGCAAAGGAGAAAGTAGTAGCAGCATGAGAAGAAACAAATCCATATTGGCCGCCGCAGCCTCGTACTACATGCACCAGTGGCTGCAGTTCCACCTCATGACAAGGCCGGTACCTGGAAAAATACGGCTTAAAAAAACTGGAAGCAGCCTGGTCGGCGAGGGCAACCGCTACAATAATGGTAAGTACCATCCAGACGCCCTGCAGGCGGAATTTTTTAATCAGAAAATAAATAATGAGTGCATAAAACGGAAACCAGAACCAACGGTCAGTGATCCAGTACATAGCCATGTCCATCATCGGAATATGCAGCTGGTTTAAAAACAGAAATAATTCTGTATCCCACTCTTTAATTTTTTCAATCATGCTGGTAGATAATCATAATGAAAGTTAAAAACTAAAACTTACCAATCCGGATTTTTATTGTCATTCTTAGTTGGCTTTCTGGTATGTCTGATCATATCTTTTTCACAAGCGCCAAATTCTTTAAAGTTTTGTCCTGAATGAGAGAAACGCTGTTTGCTCCTCCTTTATATTTCGCTTCTTTAAATCCAACGGGATCATCTTCCCAATAACAAATGGGACAAATGCTATATTCTAAACGTGCTATTGTACGGAATGTATCATATCCACAGCAAGGACAATATGCATTTAGCTCAATTTTCATTTCTATAACTACACCCAGTCTATCCCTTTCTTCAATAAACTCATTGTTTTTTCCTCCCGGCTGCCTGGCTGAACCTGGTAATTATAGTGCCATTGTGCCTGGGGTGGTAAACTCATCAGAATAGATTCCGTACGTCCTTCCGTATCCAAACCGAATTTAGTGCCTTTGTCATATACCAGGTTAAATTCCACATACCGCCCCCGGCGTACCATCTGCCATTCCTTTTCTGGCTCTCCATAAGATAAAGCTGCATTCTTCTGCATCAGATAGGTATACACTGGTGCAAATGTTTCTCCCACCGACTGCACAAACCGGAAACGCTGTTCTATGCTGAAATCATCAGTAGCCGACAAACGGTCGAAGAAAATGCCGCCAATGCCTCTGGTTTCCTGCCGGTGTTTAATGTAAAAATAATCGTCGGCCCATTGCTTAAAATCCGCATAATATGAAGGATGATGTGTATCGCAGGCTTGCTTGAGTTTTTTATGAAAAAAACGGGCATCGGCTTCCTCTACATAATGCGGCGTAAGATCAATGCCACCTCCAAACCATTTAATGCCATTGCTCATTTCAAAATAGCGTACATTCATGTGAATAATGGGCACCATCGGGCTTTGCGGATGCATCACTATAGAAACGCCTGTAGCATAAAATTCGGCCTCTTCTAAGTGAAGTGCTCGCAGAATATTTGCCGGCGTTTCTCCGTGAACAGCAGAGAAAAGAACCCCGCCTTTTTCAAGGATATTTCCTTTCTGAATAATTCTGGTTCTTCCGCCTCCGCCAGCATCCCTTGTCCACAGGTCTTCTTCAAATCTGGCTTTACCGTCAGTAGCTTCGATTTGCCTGCAAATATTGTCCTGTAATTGCTGAAACCAGCTGCTTATTTCTTCTTTTTGCATGAATGTAGTTGAATTTGCCAAAATTAAAATAATTTAGCGAGTAGTATACCAGCTAAACGAACAGACTAAGCAAACAGATCAACAATTAAAGTTTAGTTCGGGTATTTTGTCAACTTTATAACTAACAAACCATGCGAAAACCTACTCCAGAAGAATATTCCCAGAGCGTATACACCAGCCGGTATGTAAACCTGGTAACCGGCGATGATGTATTGGCTGAATTAAAAAGAGGCCTTACCAATATGCAAACGCTGTTTTCTTCTTTTTCGGAAGACCAGTGGAATTACCGGTATGCGCCCGGAAAATGGACATTGAAAGAACTGCTCGCGCATATGATAGACACCGAGCGGATTATGGCTTACCGGGCTTTGTGTATTGCCAGAGGCGAAAAGCAAGCTTTGCCTGGCTTTGACGAAGAAACCTATGCGGCCAACGGTAACTATGGAAAGCGTTCATCAGCGGAATTATTGCAGGAATACCGGCTTGTCCGGGAAGCCAATCTGCTTCAGTTTGCAACTTTTGACGAAACCATGTTATCTCAGCTAGGCAATGCCAATGGAAAAGATATATCGGCAAGGGCTGTTCTGTTTGTGATTGCCGGGCATGAACGCCATCATTTGAATATCATACAGGAAAGGTATTTGTCATCTATGGAGAAGTAAACAGACCACATCATTTGGCTGCCTCAGATAAAGCGCTTCCGGTATTACATATTGGCCATTTTAATCACTCACCGGCTCACCATCCTGACTTCTATATTGAAACCCTGGAAGAACATATGGCGAAATACCAGTTTGTGCAGGCACCACACCGCCATGATTTTTACTTTCTGGTGCTGTTTACGAAAGGATCTGGTACACATATCATAGATTTTGTGAGCTATGAAATTAAGCCTGGTAGCCTGTTTTTTATGTCTCCGGCACAGGTTCATTCCTGGCGGCTTTCCCCGGCAGATAGCGGGTTTGTTATTTTTTTTAACCCGGCCTTTTACCTGTTAGCATATACCCAGAAAACATTAACTGAATTTCCTTATTTCCAGCCGCTTACGGGTTCGCCTTATCTGTATCTGGCATCTGAAAATTTGCCAGAGATAACAGCACTGTTTACAACAATATATGAGGAATTCAGAGGGAATACCTTTCAAAAAGAAAATGTTATCCGTTCGTATCTGAATATTTTACTGATAAAATCGGCAGGTGTATATTATGCAATCTACCCTGGAGAACCCGCTTCCCTGCAAACTTCGCAGATCCGGAAACTGGAAGCCCTGGTTGAACAACATTATACCCGGCATTTGCCGGTAACTGAGTATGCCGAAATGATGCAATTGTCTTCCAAACAACTATATGCCATCTGCCAGGCAGTATTACAAAAATCCATCACCGACATTATCCAGGACCGGCTCATGCTGGAGGCGAAACGGCTGCTGGTACATACAGATTTCACTATTTCACAAATTGCTGCTCAGCTGAATTATACGGATAACTCATATTTTAACCGGTTTTTTAAGAAAATGGCAGGTCTAACACCAGAGCAGTTCCGCAGAAAATTTCAAAAAGTACCATAAATACCGCTTTCTGTTCTATACCCAGCGTACTATTTTACCGTATCTTTACAAAGTACTAAAAGATAGTAAAGATATGATCGCGAAAGAAAGTAAATTATATAGCATATTACATGGCACCTGTCCGGCTTGTCATGAGGGAAAAGTATTTGTATCCAGCCATTCGTATGCGTCTATACATTTTACTGAAATGCACGAAAAATGTAGCGTATGTAGGCAAGCGTACGAACCAGAACCAGGATTTTTTCAGGGAGCCATGTATGTGAGCTATGGCATTACATTGGGTGTAGCATTTGCCATCAGTATCGTAATGGTTCTGTTTTTTAACGCCAGTTTGTGGCTGGTGATGGGAATTATCACCTTTCTGATGTTTGCCCTGTTGCCGGTTATTTTCCGTAGCTCCAGAATGATCTGGCTCAATATGTTTATCAGCTACAAACCCAGGTTAAGCAGAAATTAGAAAAGGTATCCCCGGAGTTGTTTCTGGTATTTTTGCAAACTATTTGCCTAAATGAAACAGGTGAATTAGCGTGTAAAAGTGCTTTTAGACGAATATTTTCCGGCACCAGTGAATAGCAGGGTAATACATCCAAATAACATGGCCAGTGCTGGTGTCATCCCTTCTACAGTATCGTTAATATGTACCATGCCTAAGGCTACCAGAAAATTAACAATCAATACCGCAGCAGCCAGTCTGATTTGGTAGCCGATCAAAATTAACAGCCCTCCAATTAATTGCACATATACAGAGACGATGGCGCTAAGGGTTGGCAAAGGGAAGTTGTTAGCTTCCAGAAAATGGGCAAACTCCATCATCTGTTCCTGGCTGAATACATTATCTGCTACCCCATAGATGAGCCGCAATCCTATAAAGATCCTCAACGCTAACAGTCCAATATCCCTGTTAGAAGAAAGCCAGATATCAATTTTATCCATACATGTAAACAAACAGTGTACACTTGAATATACTAATATCTGGCTAATAAAATTATTTTTGCTGGCTTGCTGTTATTGCTCTTGTTTGCTGGTTACTGGTTGCGCTTTTGAAGCCAGTGCTTTCTTCACTTCCGGCGCTACTTTGGTACCAAATAATTCAATTGACTTCATCACTTCTGAATGTGGCATAGGGCCAACCGTCATCTGAGCCAGGAATCTGGTGTGGCCAAATAATTCGTGTTCATATAAAATCTTCTCAATCACCTGCTCCGGACTTCCGACGAGTAACGAACCTTCCGGGGAACGGAGCCAGTCAAACTGCTCCTTGCTCATAGAAGGCCATCCTCTTTCCCTTCCAATGCGTGACATGGTCTGGGCATAAGCCGGAAAAAATGTATCAGCCGCTTTTTGAGAAGTATCCGCAATGAAAGTATGTGAGTTGATACCTACCTGCAACGTATTCGGATTATGGCCGGCCTGGTGGAATAAATCTTTGTAATACTTTACATGAGGCGCAAAGCGGTCGGGAGCACCGCCAATAATAGCAAGTGCCATAGGTAAACCCAGTTTAGCCGCTCTGGCAATAGATTCCGGTGTTCCGCCAATAGCTATCCAGATGGGAAGGTTTTTTTGGAACGGCCGGGGATACACACCCAGATTTTGTATAGAAGGCCGGTGTTTTCCTTTCCAGTTCACTTTTTCCTGTTCATTGAGTTTGATCAGCAAATCCAGTTTCTCAGCAAACAATTCATCATATAAATTAAGATCATACCCAAACAAAGGGAAAGATTCAATGAATGAACCCCGGCCGGCCATAATTTCTGCCCTGCCGGAAGACAACAAATCTACCGTAGAAAAGGCCTGAAATACCCGTACCGGATCATCTGAACTCAGCACCGTTACAGCACTGGATAACTTAATATGTTTGGTTCGCTGGGCGGCCGCACCCAGAATAACCGCTGGAGATGAAACAGCATAATCGGGTCGGTGATGTTCGCCGACGGCAAATACGTCTAAACCTACCTGGTCTGCCAGTTCAATTTCTTCCATCAGGTGTTGAATGCGTTCGTGCCAGCCCAGATGTTGGCTGGTAGTAGGGTCTGTGCCTACTTCAGCAAATGAATATATTCCTAATTCCATGTGAAATTCCTTTTTTGCTTTAAACAGCACTGGCCCGAATTTCATTCCCAGGCTCTGGTTTCAATATCCGGAAATTGAGCGCAGATTTAATTTTATTTCTTAATTTGGGAGATGAGAAAATGTATACGTATCTATGCCTTTGTAGCCATCTATATATGTATGTTAAACGGATGCGCTCCGGCAACCCAACCAGGTAAAATCTCCCGCAAAGAGACAGGAATTTTTCATGTATATCTCCTGCTAGGGCAATCCAATATGGCTGGACGGGGAGTAGTAGAGCCAGAAGACCAGCAAGTTCATCCCAGGATACATATGCTGGACAAAAATAACGAATGGAAGCCAGCCAGTGACCCTATGCACTTTGATAAACCCATAGCCGGCGTAGGCCCAGGACTTACTTTCGGCAAACTCATGGCAGATACGGATAGCAAAATTACCATTGGTCTTGTACCTTGTGCGGCCGGAGGTTCTTCTATTGATGCCTGGAAAGTTGGTGGTTATCATGACCAGACAAAAAGTTATCCCTATGATGAAGCCCTCAAACGTGCCAGAATAGCCATGCAGACCGGTCAACTGAAAGGGATTATCTGGCATCAGGGAGAATCAGACAGTGAACCTGGGAAAGCCGACACGTATGCCCAAAAACTGAAAGAGCTCATTGCCAACCTTCGTAAAGAATTGAATGCACCGGATCTGCCTGTTGTGGTCGCAACTCTGCCAGACTTTTATGCAAACAGGATACCTGAGGCTGCGAAGGTAAACCAGGCCTTACAAGAACTCCCTGGTCAGATGCCATCCACCGCATGCATTTCAACGGCCGATTTAACGCATAAAGGCGATACCATTCATTTTGATAGTCCTTCAGCCCGTGAATTAGGGCGTAGATATGCCAAAGCCATGCAAACTTTACAACAAAACACAGCCATCAAATGACAGAAACTTCCTTTAAAATAAGCGGCATAGATCATCCGGCAGTAGCCGCCAATAATGTAGACCAGCTAGCCGACTGGTATTGTGAAGTGCTGGGCTATACAAAATATTTCCGCGACGAAAAACCTGTCTGGATATTAAGAGCGCCAGACAATACTTTGCTCGAAGTAATGCCTATAGATCATACCGCCAGGCCAATCCGCACTACCTGGACACCAGGATGGTCGCATCTTGCCTTACGGGTAGAAGATATAGAAAAAACCATTGCCTATCTGGATAGTAAAAAAGTGGTATGGGCAAGTGATATTATCAATGCCATTGGTGGTGGCAAAGTCCGTACGTTTGCTGACCCTGATGGGAATATGCTTCAGATTGTAGAAAGGCATTTGTAAGCTACAGTCCGCAGTCGGCATTCCACAGAAGATTGTATAATTGAGTGAAATTCTCAGTGAAGTAAATAAGTCAAGACACAGTCGCAATATTCATTTTATGAGTATTGAATCAGCTTTGCGAATGAGCCTCTACTTGGCAGCTTATCTTGATGTTAGCACTAGGATTTTACTCCTTGATTACTTTAAACTTTTTTATCTCTTTATACAGTCTTTCAAAATCATCACTATCTACAGTTCGTTCATCTATTTTTATTTTTTGAGTATCATTAAATTGAAGACTAATTTCTCGATAAACCAAGTATTTATGCTGCCTGGAAAATAATCTAACTATGTTGATGGATTTGTAGGGTAGTCAGTATTTATTAAATTTTTGGAGTATTTTTTCATTGTATTGAGCTCTCTTTCTCGGGAAAATAAGCCCAAAAGATTTCTCTTTATGAGTTTACCGTCAATAATTTCGTAAGATTCAACTTTCCAAGCTGCTAAAACTACTAATAATGACCAACCAAGTATCCAGCACCAACCAAATATTGTCAAATTGAAACCTTTGATAAATAGTATACTTATAAAAAACAAACTATACATCATCATTATGGATGATATTGTCCTATCAGATTTAGCTTTCATTTTTCTATTGATGCTAATATTTAAATTCATTGTTAATATTAAAATAATACCCCTATGACACGGCGGCTTCTTTGTTGTATTTATTCCGGTATTCAATAGGAGAGAGGCCGGTCAATTTTTTAAACACGGTCCGGAAAGCTTTGGTATCATTGTAGCCTACCTCAAACATCACCTCATTTACGTTCATCCGGCTGATTTCTAAATGTTTTTTGGCCGCTTCAATTTTTACCCGTTGCATATATTCAACTGGTGTATTATGGGTTGCTTTTTTAAAACGCCGCTCAAAATGCCGCTTTCCGATGGCAAATTTATCAGCCAGGTCTTCTACCGTAATCCGTTCTGCCAGATTCTTTTCGATAAACTCCTGCGCTTTTTTTATAGGTTCATCTTCATGGTTTTTCTGCCCGTTGAACATAATAAAAGGAGACTGACTTTTCCGGTCTATTTCCAGGGCATATACTTTGGAGGCAGTAATGGCAACTTCCCGTCCGGCATATTTTTCTACCAGATACAATAGCAGATTCCAGTAAGAAGTAGCCCCGCCACTGGAATACAAACCGTCCTGCTCTGTTACAATGCGTCCATCTACCAGGGTTACTTCCGGAAACATTTCTCTGAACTCCTCTGCACTTCTCCAGTGCGAAGAACATTCTTTGCCATTTAATAACCCAGTGGCTGCCAGTAAAAAAGCACCAATACACAAACTGGCTACTTCTGCCCCTTTGTGGTATTGTTCAATAATCCAGGGAACGAATGCCTGGTTTATTTCGATGGCTCTTTTAAAATCGCCGCTTATGGCCGGAATAATAATCAGATCGGTTTGATGTAAGTCCTGAAGCAATACATCCGAATGTACTGAAAATAGGCCGTTGTGTACTTTTACTTCTCTCGAGAGCCCCACTAATTGTATGTGAAACCGGGCAGGTTTTCCGGCTGCTTCTAAAAATTCATTGACCCCGGTTAAAATAGTGCGGGGGTCTACAATACTGGCCATCACTGCTTCCTGGGGAACCAGGATAGAAACATGTTTTTTCATTATCGGCTTAGTGGTTAAATACTGGTTGCTAAAAATAAATGCAGGGAAATGTCTTTAAAAATAACGCTCCTGCAGGTCTTATTATTCAAACTGACAGGGCAAAATCTGTCTGGGTTTCTGGGTTAATCTATGCGATTTTTCGGCTTGTTCAAAATTTTACCGGCAGAAAAAAAAGGTTTCTAAACAGGAAAATTATATGTGATACAAAGTCGCAACCGGCCCCTGAACAGGTCGCACTTGCACACGATCAAAGTCTGACCAGCCCTGTACATTTGTATCAATGATTCGCACCAATGTTTAACCTAACAAATCCATATATGAACACAATCGAACTTACCTCCACCCAGCTTGCTATCAAACCGGCCTCTGTTAAAAGAGCAAAGATTTTCTACTGGATTTTTACCACCTTACTGGCTCTGCTGATGATGGTAGGTTCTATTCCTGATATACTGGCCGTTCCGGAAGCACAGGCGCTGTTTAAGCACCTAGGTTATCCGGTATATCTGCTTCCTTTTTTAGGGGTTGCTAAATCTTTAGGTGTAATTGCCATATTGGTTCCTGGTTTTCCCAGACTCAAAGAATGGGCATATGCAGGCTTTACCTATGATTTAGCCGGTGCTATGTACTCAGGCATTGCCGTGGGTGATCCGGTGAGTGCCTGGGCACCGCTTCTGATTGGTATGGCCTGTATTGCAGGTTCTTATTTATTCTATCACCGGCTGAAAACTGCATCAAAGTAAAATAGCAGGTCATAAATGAACACTCCCATGAAAAAGATAACGATTGTTTATTGGATCATTACAGGTTTATTTGCTTTTATGATGCTGGGCTCTGCAATTCCGGATATATTTTCCATGCAGTTCGCCGCAGAAGGATTCACCAATATACATTTTCCAACGTATATGCTTCCTTTTCTCGGAATTGCCAAAACGCTGGGTGTAGCCGCTATTTTAATACCTGGTTTTCCCAGACTCAAAGAATGGGCGTATGCAGGATTAGTAATAGACTTGTTAGGAGCCACGTACTTAATTGCTATGGTTGGTGAGCCGGCTTCCTCCTGGCTACCCATGATTATTCCACTTACATTAGCTGTAAGTTCATATATATTGTATCACAAAAAATACAGGCCTGTTCTGGCGTAATTACACTAACAAACCCATTTGATTTTTAAGCAATATGAAAAAACTGAAATTACAGATGCAACTCACCCTGGATGGGTATGTAGCTGGTCCTAATGGAGAAATGGATTGGATGAAGTTTAACTGGGACGAAGGCTTGATAAAATACTTAACGGACCTTACAGAACCCATAGATTGCATTGTGCTGGGACGCAAACTTGCTGAGGGGTTTATTCCTCACTGGGCCAGGGTAGCAGCCACTCCAGATAACCCGGAAGTAGAAGCTGGAAAAAAGTTCACCAACACACACAAGGTGGTTTTTACCAAAACGCTTGATCAATCCCAGTGGGACAATACGGTAGTAGCCAAAGGTAATCTGACAGAAGAGATCAATGCCCTGAAAAAGCAAGAGGGTAAAGTAATAATGGCCTATGGTGGTGCCAGTTTTGTATCGTCTCTCATTCGCGAAAACCTGATTGATGAATACCATTTGTTTATTAATCCGGTGGCTATCGGTAAGGGCTTGAGTATTTTTAATAACCTGAACACCAAGATATCATTGCAACTCGTGCATGCCCAGTCTTTTGAGTGTGGAGTGGTGGTGCTCTGCTATAAACCGGAAGGCAGATAAGGATGTCCTCAACCTATGAAGAGATTATCAATTACATCTGCCTTCATGGGTTGAGGATATTGTTATTTAACGGATAATTCTCTGATTCCATGCGGAAGTTAATTGTTTCGATGAATGTAACCCTGGATGGCTTCCTTTCCGGACCTGACTGTGAACTGGACTGGCATTTTCAGAGGTGGACATCCGATATGGCCGAATGTGCTTGTGAGCAGTTAAGCAAAGCAGATACTATTTTACTCGGAAGAGTTACTTACAATGCCATGGCCCGGTACTGGACTGCCAAACTACATGATTTGTCGTTTCCCAGAGAAGATCTTGCCTTTGCAGACATGATGCATCGGTATACAAAATTTGTTTTCTCCCACACCTCCCAGATTCCCCCTTGGAATAATGCGATACGTATAAAAGGGAACCTTGCTGCGGCTATCGTACAACTTAAACAACAGCCCGGTAAAGACATGATTATGTATGGAAGTGCCAGTATAGTAGCCGTACTCATGTCGATGAATCTGGTAGATGAATATCAGGTGTGGGTGCATCCGGTGGTGCTGGGAAAGGGAAAAGCACTCTTCAAAAATGTAAGCCGCCAGCTTGATCTGCAACTCTACAAAACCCATATCTTCCGTTCCGGGGTAGCCATGCTTTGTTATAACGCTAACAAGCAGGTTGATACTTACCTAAGACTTGTAAACGCATAAAGAGGATCACTAATAAAATAAGGAGTAGCTATACTTGAAAGGTTCTTTCATTGAAATTTTATAATTATTATTGTAGCTTCCAGATAAAGTTCCAATAATAATCCAGCCATACAGGCCAACACTTTTACCGCCTATAGGGTTGAAGTTTCAAATGATTTAAACCTGTTAGTATATGCATACGCTCACCCGATATTTTATCCTGATTGTATTGATTGTGTTCGGTAGTTTTACGCTGCCCGGCGATACACCGGAAGATTTCCTAAGTAAGGAATTCCACCAGGAACGCCGGGAACAACTCCGTAAACTGATGCCTGCCAATTCAGTGGCTGTTTTCTTTGCCAATCCGGTGCGTAACCGGGCTAATGATGTGGAATTTACTTATCATCAGGACCCTGATTTCTATTACCTGACCGGCTATTCCGAACCGCATGCCATGCTACTGGTATTTTCAACACCCCAGAAAGCGGCTAGTGGTGAAACCTACAACGAAATATTATATGTACAACCCAGAAATCGACAAGCCGAAATGTGGACTGGCAGAAGGCTGGGTACGGAAGGAGCGAAGAATAAGCTGGGCTTCAACATGGCCTATGATGATACAGAATTTGCCAATGCACCAATTGATTTCTCAGCCTTTGAGAATATATTTTTTATGCCTTTTTACAACGATGTGCGCGACGAAACCAGAGAGAAAGGCGACCTGTATGATTTGATTGCTCAGTTTAAACAGAAAGTGAACTATCCTGAGAATTATAATACGGAAACACACAAACTATACGACCTGATCAAACAAACCAAGCCCGAAAACAGCGTAAATGCCGCAGAAACCATCCGCCGCTACCAGAGTTACCAGGAAAAGCTAAAAGATGACAAATTGCTTTCAGAGTATGGACAAGCACCAGATGAGCAGGCCAGACAAAAAGTAGTTGAAAAGATTCCTGCCTTAAAAATTAATGGCTATAAGCTGGAAACATACATGACCACCCTGCGGCAGACCAAAACGGAAGCCGAACTCAAGTTACTCCGCAAAGCCATTAACATTTCGGCCATAGCCCAGATCGAGGTAGCCAAAGCCATGCATCCAGGCATGTCGGAAATGGAAGTACAGGGCATCCATGAGTTTATTTACAAAAAATATGGGGCAGAATATGAAGGTTATCCTACTATTGTAGGCGCCGGCAACAATGGTTGTGTGCTGCATTATATCGAAAATAATAAGACCAAACTGAGTACTGATCTGGTGTTGATGGATGTGGGTGCGGAATACCATGGCTATACCGCCGATGTAACCCGTACGATTCCTGCATCCGGTAAATTCAGCAAGGAGCAAAAGCAGATTTATGAACTGGTATACCAGGCGCAGGAAGCTGCTTTCAAAATGTGTGTAAAAGATAGTGCATTCCGGGCGCCTCATAATGCTGCCAAGGCCGTGATTAATAAAGGTTTAAAAGAGCTGGGAATTATTAAAGATGAAAATGAACGTCATTCTTATTTTCCGCACGGAACTTCGCATTATTTAGGTCTGGATGTACACGACCGGGGAACCTACGGACCGTTACAGCCAGGCGATGTGATTACGGTAGAACCAGGTATTTACATTCCTGAAGGCAGCAACTGTGACAAAAAGTGGTGGGGTATTGCCGTTCGCATCGAAGATGATATTCTGATCAAGGAAAAGGGCTGGGAAAATCTATCAGCCATGGCTCCCAGAAAAGCGGAGGAGATTGAAGCATTGATGGCCAAGAAAAGTGTGCTAAATAATTTATCGTTGCCGAAGCTGGATTAACTGCCAACTAATACAAAAATTGATATTTGTATGGGCGTTTTCGTCAAATATAGAATGGAAGGGAATCATCTCGTGTTAACCGAGAAACTTCACCCGACTTTTCAGGCTAATGCGGAATATCATTTTTGTGAATATACGTTGCTGGAGGCAGAAGATATCAATTTTAATGAGTTACTGTCTTTAATGAATGATGGAGAAGAGGCAGAGATAGAGATTAATCACTATAAAGTTGATTCTGTACTCACTATTTCTACTATTAAAAAGCAATACCAGTTTTTCTCCAGAAAAATAGAACAGAATTTCCGGAAATATTCGTATGAAGAACTGAAAGAATTAGTAGTTACATTCGAAAAAAGCCTCAATAATTTCCTTGCAAATTCGACTCATGTACAAGGTAAATTTGATAAGATATATACTCGTTTAGGCCATGAAATCAAACTACGGACAGATTTGCAAAGAAGGAATTCACTGAATAAATGTGAAATTGAGAAGCTGGTGATGCTTCGTCATTTGGCTAATCTGATTGAATTAGAATGGGATTAGCACTTGTATATACACTAATGATTAAAACAAAAAAGCCTGCTTTGAATAACCAAAGCAGGCTTTTTTGCTTACTTTTTATCAGCATTATACGGCAAAGCTCTCGCCGCAGCCGCAGGTTCTGGAAGCATTCGGATTGATAAACTGGAAGCCTTTGCCATTCAGCCCGTCTGAAAAATCAAGTACGGTGCCGATCAGATACAACAGGCTTTTCTTGTCTACCAGAATCTTGATGCCCTTGTCTTCAAAAGACTGGTCGGAAGGTTTTACAGCTGAATCAAAATTCAGGTTATACATCAGTCCTGAGCAGCCGCCGCCCTCTACAGAAACCCGTATATTGTGATTATCTGTGTATCCGTCCTTATGGCGTAATTCTATAATTTTTTCTTTGGCTTTGTCAGTAACGCTTATCATATGTGTTGCGAAATAGTGTCAAATGTATATACGAATATAATCAATTTTTGTACCTGTTTCCATGCATTTCCAGGCACAGTAGTACAAATCTACCTTAAAACTTTTTTGTCCGGTAAAAAGTTTCTTGATTTGCTTTTCCTCTTACAAATATGCAAAAAGTAGAGCACATTGGTATCGCTGTTAAAAATATGCCTAAAGCAGTAGCCTTATATACAAAGCTATTAGGTGTTGATCCGTACAAAACCGAAACCGTAGAAAGTGAGCAGGTAAAGACTGTATTTTTTCAGGTGGGCGAAACTAAAATTGAGTTGCTGGAAGCTACCCATCCTGATAGTGTGATTGCTAAATATATTGAGAAAAAAGGAGAGGGGATGCACCACATCGCCTATGAAGTAACCGATATCCAGGCAGAAATGGAGCGTATGAAAGGGGAAGGCTTCGTATTACTCAATGAACAACCTAAAAGAGGCGCCGATAATAAGCTGGTGTGTTTTCTGCATCCCAAATCAGCAGGAGGCGTATTGATCGAACTTTGCCAGGAAATCAGGTAAAGAAAATCTGTAAATTGCTTTAAAATCCCTGTTCCTATTAAAACATTTTTCAGACTAAGAAAACAACTGGCATGGGCTATACTAGCCGTTTTTCTGGCCATGAATGTAGTGGCTTTTTTTCATGCCTATAAGTTTACCCATTTTGCAGAAGCAAATATTCAAAAAACGCAACATGCCAAAGATTTATCTCTCCTGGATAAACTCACTACGCTGATTTTTGGAATCAATAATCCAAGACCTACCAACAAAATCTTTCCTGCACAGCCATATCAGAAAGTAGTGTTGAGAAGCAGTCAGAATATTGAATGCTGGCACATTAAAATACCCAACAGCAAAGGAACGGTTGTGCTTTTTCATGGCTATAGCGGCAATAAATCCCTGATGCTTGATAAATCAGATGAATTTATAAAACTGGGGTATAGTACTTTTCTGGTAGATTTTATTGGTACAGGCGGATCAGCAGGCAACCAGACGACCATTGGTTTCCGGGAAGCGCAGGATGTAAAAGCTAGTCTGGATTATCTTTCGCAACAGCAGGAGAAAAATGTAATTCTGTTCGGCACTTCCATGGGCGCTGCGGCTATACTTAAAGCAGCTGATGCCTATTCCATTCAGCCGGCGGCAGCCATTCTGGAATGTCCGTTTGGCTCCATGTATCAGACTACTTGTGCCAGGTTCCGGCAAATGCAGGTTCCCTGTTTCCCGATGGCAAATCTACTCGTATTATGGGGAGGAGTGCAGAATGGATTCTGGGCGTATGGACATAACCCTCAGGAATATGCCAGAAAAGTAGATTTTCCGGTTTTATTGCTGTATGGAGAAAAAGATCTGGAAGTAAGCCGGGAAGAAACCAAGCAGATTTTCGCCAACTTGAATGGAAAGAAATTGCTCAGAACCTATCCTGAAGCAGGACATGAAAACTATCTGAATCGCTACAAACAAGAGTGGCTACAGGATATATCCGGTTTTTTGAATGAAACCATAGTAACTGATTAACAATAGCTGAAGGTATGTTGTTTTATAGTAATTTGGAAGAAAAAGGGATTTATGGCCTATATCAGCAGAAAAAAGATCGTCTACAAGATTACGCCTCCGCTGCGGGAATACCTGATAAAATATAGCCGGGAGGTAAAACTTCCCATCCGCTACGACGATCTTACCAGGTATGCCAATGCCATTACTTTATTTGACAAACTAGGTCAGGATACGCTCTGGGAAACGGTTTTTTACTCACCCGGAGATATTCAGGAAATTTACCACAACCTGAAAGTGGTATATGCCGAATTGAAAACCAATGGCGACCTCTCAGTAACCAGGCATTTGTCGGTCGATAGGGTAGATGTGTGTGTGTATGGGAATACCAGGCCTTTCCGGGTGCGGGTAATTAATAATGTAAATGACAATTTTGACTATTTTTATATCAAAAAAGCTGATGCTTCGAGGGTATACGGGCTGGAACTGGAACATATTCTTTCACCCAACCGCATCAATTATATTATCTCTGCCGATACGCTGGTAGAAGAACACATTGCCGGAATTCCCGGTGATTTATTTATCAAATACTACCTGCACGATCCCAACCTGAATTATGTCCGTCTGGCTAAGGAGTTTGTGAAATTTAATGAGCGGTGTTTTGTGCGCTTGCTGGGCGATATGCATGCTAATAACTTTGTAATTATGCTCACGCCCGATTTTGAGGAAGTACATTACCGCATCCGGGCCATCGACTTCGACCAGCAATCGTATGAAGGGAAAAAATCGGTTTTTTTGCCACAATATTTTAAGCAGAACAATCCTATTCTGGAACTGGGATTCAACCGCATTACTCCGGAATCGGTGCGGCAATACCAGAAAGAAGAGAAAGTAATGATCGCCAATAGATTAAATACAGCCGGAAACCGCATTATTGCCCTCACTGATATTATGGCCGCTGATACCATTTCAACACCTGCAAATACTGCTAACCTGCGCAAAGAACTGGCGATTCATTATAAAGATGATACTTTTTTGACCTGCGACAGTATGGGTGAAATTGTGAAAAAGTCCCTACGGCTGGTGTTAAAAGAAGGAGAACATCCGCATCAGGAAACGGATCAGTAATCAATGGTCATGCATTTAGTCCAATGCTAAGAGAGGAGAGTCCATAGAAATAATAAAATTACTGATTCAGCGAATATTTCCATTCAGACATTTCCGTGAGCTACTGGCTTTTCTTGATCAGATGTACGCCTACCGGGCAGGAAAGGCATTTTACCGGCACACAAAAAATATTATACAATTCAATACTAGCCTGTGCATCAAAGGCATTTTTAACAGGCAGTTGTAATTCTTTCCATAAACGGGTAATATAATTATCCTCGGCAGGCAGTGATTCCAGCCAGGCAATGGCTGTATCAATATAGGCATATTTGTCTTTTTGCTGGGCATAACAAGCCAGAATGGGTACTACCGTATTGATTACCAGATTGCTTATACTTTCTTTTCCCAGATGGCTGGTAATTTTTGTCTCTTTTTCAAAGGTATAATGATGTTGCCAGTAAGAAGAAGGTGGTGCTGCCAGAATGTCTGCGAATGCATGCAATGTATCTGTATGGATGAACAGGGAAAATAAATTCTGGTGAACTTGCAAGAGAGCGGCAAGATGTGCGATGCGCAGGGTTGGAAAGTTTACCGGACGTAATTTTGCAAATTTCCATTGGCCCACAGATAGTTTTGTGCCCGCTAACTGGTATTTATGACTCAGAAACTTATATTCCTTTTGTAAAGACTGTACATAGGCATCGTTACTTTGCTCTTCTAAAAAGCCAGCCTGGCCAAACAGTAAAGCTTCCATCTGCAACAAATTATCCCGGTGTTTTTGTAATAACTTTAAAGGAATGGCTTTGGCAAGTTGAAGGAAAGGTTCCGCATTTAGTTTAAAGCCCATGCTTCTGGCTAGCCACTGGTAGGTTGTTTCTTCCCAATCCTGACCATTTACTGCTAATAATTCTTGCACAGTAGCCGCCTTGTATTGCAGCCGCTGCATCAATGCTTTATCTAAGGCATGCACTTTATGAATATCCGGAACAAGTGCAAACAGAGAAGCACAGGGAATAACATTCTTATTGGCAAGCAAATAATTATACCGGCCAAGTAGTTGTACGTTTACTCTCTCTTTTAATTCCAGGGTAGGAATAAGCGAGCCATCTTTCCGGCAAATAGGCTTATCATTATGCCATACTACATGCAGAATTACATTCTCGTAAGCAAGATCATGCTGGTGCTGGTGGGCTTCCCAGTCCGATGATTTTATATGAATTTCTACCTGCCCTGCCCATTCTATATTACCAATGCGGATACGGGCCTGACTAAAGTCTGGTCCGGCATGATCATTAGCTAATCCGGGATTGAGAATGTGCAAGGATTCAGAAGCCGTTGTGAGCAGTTGCTGCCGGTTGAAGTATTGAAATTGCCAGATGAAATGCAAAAAATCTTCCTGCATGGGAAAGAAGTAAAATTTTCGAAAATGTGGATTGATATTATTATAGGATAGGCTTATTCAGGTTGTAGCAGCAATACAAGATAAGGGGGTAATTTTGGCTGATAAAACAATGATTTACTGCAATCTATCGTTTGTATGAAAACCGGCTCTTTTTCGATAAAACTTATAAATCCAGCTATGAATACAGAGGTATAACACGCATACCTTCAGCAAAAAACGATAATTTTGCATCATTGCCAGCTTTGATACACTGATAACTCTATAAAGATTAGTTGTTCATTTTAAACTATTTTTTATTTTCAAAGCGAACATGGTGAAAAAAACACCCGATTCAGAAGCACGCATTCTTGTAGCCCATACCCCGGATTCAGCCATTTCTTCCCTCTTCCTACAGAATCATTTGGAAAAAGAATCCTGGCTGGGCCGCAGTGCTCAGGTATGGCAGATGATCGGCCAATGTAACCGGCTATTGATGCGGGCATCGGAGGAAAAAACTTTATTACAGGATCTGTGCCGCACCATTGTAGAGACAGGAGGATATCAGATGGCCTGGATAGGTTTTTCAGTATCCGATGAGCGTAAAAAAGCCCGCCGGTACTCACAAATGGGCTTTGAAGCCGGGTATCCTGAAAATGCACATTCGGTATGGACAAATAGTAAACAGGTGAATAATCCGGTACTTACGGCCTTACGCACCCATAAGCCAGCCATCGTGCAGGATATTCTTTCTCCTGAAAAATCTTCCACCTGGGAAAGTAAACCCACCGAAAAGGAATTTGGTGCCGCCATTTCGCTTCCTCTGGTATATAACTCGCAGGCTTTCGGAATATTAAATGTATATGCCTCCCAGTCCAAAGCATTCAATCCAGAAGAAACTAAACTGCTGATTCAACTGGCCGACGATTGCTCGTATGGCATCCATTCCCTGCGTCCAAGACTTTCCCAGCACCGGGTGCTTGGGCAATTCAATACCAGTGGCAGCTATTTTCAAGCCCTCATTCAGAATGCCTCCGATATTATTATGGTGCTGGATGTAGCAGGCTATATCACGTTTGTAAGTACTTCGGTGCAGCGGATTCTAGGGTATGCACCCGAAGAACTGATAGGCAAAGATTCTGCATTATACCTACATCCGGAAGACGATCGGGTCATAAAAACCGTATTGCAATCGCCTTCAGGCCAGGAAAACATTAATCCAGGTAATACAGAAACCAGAATGAGGCATGTAAACAGCTCCTGGCTGTATTTTGATTGTACAGTTAATAATCAATTGCTCGACCCGGATATCAAAGGACTCGTGCTGACGCTTCATGACATCACCCTTCATAAACTAGCCCAGGCTAAACTGCAAAAACAGCAGAAGGAACACCAGATCATGTTTGATGCTGTGCCTGCCATGATTGTGTTTAAAGATGCTTCTAACCGGATTTTGCGTGCCAATAAATTGGCGGCAAGTTTTTATGGAATTGCCAGGGAAGAGCTGGAGGGAAAATCTCTGTATACACTCAATCCGGCTGAGGCCTCCCGTTACCACCAGGAAGACCTGGAAATTATCAGTTCAGGAATACCCAGATTAAATGAAACTGAGCAGGTAAAATTTGCTGATGGAGAAATCCGGTGGATTCAGACAGACAAGATTCCGTTTTACGATGAAGAACGAAAAGCCGGAGCCATTATCATTTTTTCGCATGAAATCACTGCCCATAAAAAGCTGGAAGATGCTCTGATCGAAACCCTCGATGAACTGAAGCAGAAAAATTTCGAATTGGACAATTACTTCTATAAAGTTTCCCATGACATCCGGGCTCCTTTGTGTACCATCCTGGGTCTGACCAATCTGATGAAGCTAGAGAAAGATATAGCGGGGAATGAAGTGTATATTGGTTTAATTGAAAAAAGCATACACAAACTGGATAGCTTTATTCAAACCATTCTCAATCATTCCCGGATGTTAAATACCAGTACACACATACAAAGCATAGATTTTCAGCAAATAATTACCCAATGCCTTAATGAATTCACTTATCTGCCTCAGTTTTTTAGGCTGAAAACACAAATTCAGCTGCATTCCAGTAATAAGTTTTATAACGATGCCAGCCAGATTGCTATCATATTCAGGCACCTGATCTTGAATGCACTCAAATTTATGGATGTACGCCGGGAAGAAAACCTGCTTGAAGTAGATATTACTATTACTGGAAACAAAGCCTATATTTCGGTGGAAGACAATGGAATTGGCATACAAAAGCAGTATATAGGAAAAATATTCGATATGTTTTTCAAAGCAACGGATGTATCAGATGGGGCAGGGCTTGGTTTATATATTGTGAAACAGACAGTGGATAAAATGGGTGGCAGCATTTCGGTAAAAAGTAAGTCCGGCAAAGGAACCGTATTCAAGATCATTCTTTTCAATTTACAGGGTGTTTAAAAGTGAAGAATGATATGGTACGTATAGAAACATGAGATGTCTTAGCTAACTAAGACATTTTTTGTTGGCATGATTCAGGAGAAAAATATGTAGTATTGCTGCTTATTCTAATGAAAATTGACGATTGATCAGTAATATGTTATGGGCAGATTAGTAGCCATCGATTATGGAGCCAAACGGGTAGGGATTGCAGTAACTGATCCCTTACAGATTATTGCTACAGCCCTGGAAACAGTAGCTGCCAAAGATGTATTAGCTTACTTAAAAACCTACGATCAAGCAGAAAATATAGACGCATTTGTAGTGGGAATGCCCAGGCGCCTGGATAATACAGCCACTTCTAATACGCCGCTGGTAGAAAGATTTGTAAGGCAATTGCAGGCGCAGTTTCCGGAAAAACCCATACACCTGATCGATGAGCGCTTTACTTCCAAAACAGCTTTACAAACGATGATCGCCGGAGGTATGAAAAAAAAAGACAGAAGAGACAAAGCGAACGTTGATAAGATAAGCGCTGTTATTATCTTGCAGACATATATGCAAAGCAAAAAATAAGAAAAAAATTTCTAATCTATACATATAATGATTTATCCCATTGTAGCCTACGGAGATCCGGTGCTGAAAAAAGTAGCCCAGGATATTGAGAAAGGTTCCATAGATGTACAGCAACTGGCTGCTGATATGTTCGAAACCATGTATGAATCCAGTGGTGTAGGACTGGCGTCTCCCCAGATCGGCAAGAGCATCCGTATGTTTGTGGTAGACGGCGAGCCGCTTGACGAAGAAAAGCTGAAGGATTTTAAGAAAGTTTTCATCAACCCGGTGATCCTGGAAGAAACTGGTGAAAAGTGGGGTTTTGAAGAAGGCTGCCTGAGTATTCCCGGTATCCGTGCCGAAATCATGCGCAAAGAGAAACTGAAGATCCGCTATTTCGATGTGGACTGGAATGAACATGTAGAAGAATACGATGGTCTGGCTGCCCGTATTATTCAGCATGAATACGATCATTTGCAGGGCATTCTCTTCACTGATTACCTTTCAGCCATGAAGCGCCGCCTGCTTAAATCCAAGCTCACCGACATCAGCCGGGGACAGGTAAAAGCCGATTACCGCATGAAGTTCCCGGTGAAATAGATTTGAGAAACACTCCCTGGTGACTTAACGTACATACATCATAAACAATGTATCACCTTAAACTAACCAGCATATGCCACAAGGAGATAAATCAAAGTATACTGACAAACAGAAACGTCAGGCTGAACACATCGAAGAAAGTTATGAGAAAAAAGGGGTGTCAGAAGATGAAGCAGAAAAACGGGCCTGGGCCACTGTAAATAAACAGGATGGCGGCGGGAAAAAGAAAACCAGTAAAAAATAACGAAACTTTTCAATAGGTAAAAAAGGAGCTTTTCATCAAAGGGCTCCTTTTTTACATATAAAACCTATATAATGTTCTGTTGCTTCTGTAAACTCTCTCTGTCAATATTTTGATAAGCGACTGTTATTTCTTTACATACGTCTACGCATTTGTATTCTTTGTTTTCGCAAATCAACCACTAAAAACTGAATTGTGCCTGTAAGGAAGGAAATGAAAGAAATGGGCAAAGGATGATGAATACGACTCTACAGAACAGGTTATTGGTTGATTGTACTCATTAATGTTTTAGTGTATTATAAGTAAGAAAGACAATACAAACTGATCCTGCAATCCTTAGGCATGCTTTTGGTAAGCTGCTGCTCTTTAATTTTACCTGGACTTTTTCTTGTTGTTCATTTTCTCATGCTTCAACACCATTCGGTAAACGTGACCTATAAACATGTTTCGGTCAATGCCGCCTACGTTTTTATTCACTGTTACTGCCTCGGTAATTTTTTCAAGAGACAACCCTTTTTTTGCCCCGGCAACCACCTGGTCTTTAATGGAGGTAAGCAACATTCTATACTCAGATAGTTCTTTTACGCTACAAACCGGACCATGTCCTGGAATAAACCGTGTGTCACTGTTGGAAACTGAAAGCAGATACTCTATGGTTTGAATCATTGCATAGATATCACCACCGTTCGCCTCATCAATAACAGGTAAGCCGTATGTAACAAATATATCACCAGTGTGGTAAATATTGGCGGTTTTAAAGTGGACAATGGCATCGCCATCGGTATGCGCATTGGGAAAATGGATGAGCCGGATGGTTTCATTGCCATCGTATAGTGTCATTGTATCGTTGAAAGTGATGGTAGGAAGTCCTTCCGTTGGATATGCTTTTTGTATAATGGCACCAAATGCGCTACCACTTATTACTCTATCCTTTAACAATCTTTCACGAAGGTTAGTATGGGCAATAATGGTAACATTTTCCCTTCCGAAGGCTTTGTTTCCGTCTACGTGGTCGAAGTGAAAGTGCGTATTGACAAGGCTTCGCACCGGCTTGTCTGTAACCGTGCTGATCAATTCCTTAATACGCGGAGCCAGTTTTGCCCATTGAGCATCTACCATCACCACACCAGTTGAACCGGTGTACACAGCTATATTTCCTACAATGCCAGTCGGCTGAATAAGATAGTAATTCTCTTTTATTTTGATCAATTCTTCTTTCGTGCCTCCAACAGTTTGTCCCAGAGAGTCTATAAAATTATTTTCATGTTGCCCATAAGAAGAATGAGCCATCAAGATCACCAATGCAATTAAAATGAGATAATTCATGTTTTTGAATTTTGGTTACAATGGTGTGCTGCTAATGAGCCAACAACACTCGCAAACTGGCCTTTTTTGCTGTGGAATCGTGCTGAGAATAAGGCCGTTGTTGATGGGTTAGGTGTTACCAACAGTCGTTGTATTTAATTGTTTATTTATCCTGATTTAAGCTTCCCCATTTACTCGCAACTCATAATACTTTCCCCGGTTCAGATTCACCTTCAAATTAAAAAAACAGTTACCCCCATTGCGAACAAAGATAATTTCATTTTGCCAGTTACGGTCTATATCGCCACAAAAGCAGTTAATCCACACTTCTTTTTCGCCTTTCTCATTTAGAAATGCAATATATTGTCGCTTATATCTGTTCAAGTTAATCACAAAGTTGTCTTCCCTAATTTTGCTTTCAGGGTTCTGCTTCTTTATCTGTTCATATTGCTTCTTTTCATTAGGATTATAAACCTTCAATACTTGTTGGAGTATTTGCTCAATTGTCTCCAAGTCCTTTCCTGTTAGGGTAGCAGGTTTACTATTAGCAAATGAAGAATGACCCTCCAATGAAAGAATGGCAATTCTGGAAGAATCAATAGTATAAGCAGATGGTGCTGAATCCGGTTTTGTCTTTTTCATGCTTCCATTTTGTGTACATCCCATATATAGGAATACACTCCAAAACACCATTATTATTGCTTTTATCATTTTCTATCGTTGGTAACAAGGGTATAACTACTTCATATTTATTATTATGTGTGGTTATATACCAATATATGGAATAAATATACCTTATTACCACTTACTTTATCAAATTATTCGGTAACAGGTATATATCGTTATCTATCTGTATAGTACTTGGCTTATGCTTGTCTTATGTGAACTAAGGTATAAAGCTTTGCTTCATTTTCAGGTTATTCTCTGCCATCCGCCTGGTTGACTGTGTTATTTGCTGATGAATTTGATTCCAGTTCTGTACATAGCTATGCTGCTTTTGTGCATAGCTTTGCTGATTCTATACACGAGCACTCTGAAAAAGTACACAGCTTTGCTGAGTTTATACACAAGCCCACTGAACGTGTACACAGCCTCCCTGAATTTGTACACAAACCTACTGAACAAGTACATGGTTAAGCTGATTTTGTACACAAGCTCCCTGAATCTATACATAGCTTTGCTGACTTTGTACACAAACTCCCTGAAAGTGTACATGGCTATTATTTTTTTGTGCGGAGCCTTACTGAATTTGTGCGGGACCTTGCTGAATTTATGCTGAGCCTTGCTGACTTTGTACACAGGCATTATAAATCTGTGCAGAGGTATTATAAACTTGTAAGGAAGCATTATAAATGTGTACATGAGCATTTTACCTCTGTACACAGCCATTATAATCGTGTGCAGAAGTATTATACCCGGCTACACAAACAATATTTTGGCGTACACAGGTATGCTAAAAACAGGCATGGAAAAGATTATCTGTACTACAGACCCATTTATTTTTATTTTTCTACAGATGGTGTTGTTAATAATACTGATCGATGGTTCATCTAACACATATGGCATATGATAACCCAGGCCTTTTCACCAAAGACTCATTTTGTACTATACAACTATTTGCTAATATCACTCATCTTTCTTTTTTAGATTTTCAAGCGCTCTGGCATGTGCCGTTTTCATGGCCTGATCGGAACTAACTTCGATATGAGGACTCACGCCAGTGCCTTCCCAGTTGGTATGTGTGATTGGATTTATGGCTCTGCCTTTTGGTACCCTAACAAAAAACTTGTTGGTAGCAATAACAGATCCTGTGGGATGGGCACCTCCTCCTGTCTTTTCGCCTATGAGTGTGGCCCGTTTCAGATTTTTAAGATTGTAGCTGAATTCTTCAGCCGCCGAAAAAGTTTTGTTGCTGGTCAATACATACAAATCCATATCTGGTCTGCGCAATCCCGGAACATAAGGCAAGGTCCAGGTTTGCGTAGTTTCGTTTGTAGGCCGGAAATAGAAATTATTAAGATGTACTGGCTCAGCTGAAAAGAAGTAGCTTGTAAGGAGCTGGATCATAGAGGGTGAACCTCCACCATTGTTTCTTAAGTCGATAATCAAAGCATCCGCATTACTAACAAAATTCATCGCAGCCACGGCCGTTTCTCCGGCATATTTTGTATCGATAAACTCTCTTAAATCCAGGTATGCAATATTTCCCTCCAGGATTTTGATTTCCTGAAATCCAAAGTTACTTCGTTTCATTTCCATCATCCACTCCCCTTCAAGTACTTTTCTGTCTTCCTTGGTAACTGCATTTTTCTCCGCAGCAATTACTCGAGGATCATAAACGATTCTTAAGTGTTTATCATGGCTTATTGATTGTAGATCTGTTGTAAGTTGACGTGCAAACTCAGATGGATTGACCAGGGACTTGTATCTGCCTTTTGTTAAATTATTATTAAGGCCTTGCACCATCTTATCTGCTACCTCCGGAAAAATATAGTTCTCTTGAAGTTTGTTATTGATTGAATCAATGGTGAGAGACATTTCTTGCAAGTTCAATTTTGGTTCAACTTCCTGAGCCTGTACTTTCTCATTGAGAAACAGGAGCATAAAGAAGCATACAGAGAAGATAACTGATTTAAGATATGCCATATTGGGTTAAATTTTTTCCGCCTGTTTCCAGTTAACTGGCATATAACTATCATTTGCCTTAATGATAAGTTTGTTTTCTTCAGTAATGCCTTATTTTCCTTCTACTTTTACGCTTTCATATCCTACAAAACTTAAATAGAGGTCATTGGATTGACTGGCTTTCACTTTGAAAGTGCCATTTACATCAGATACAGTTCCGGTTGTAGTCCCGGCTACTACGATGTTAACCCCGGGGAGGCCCTCACCTTCCTCATCGTAGACCGTACCAGACCATTCCCCATTCGCATAGCTGGCGTTTACTTTGAACTTACCATTTTTTGATTCAGCTTTCTCAACAACAATTATTCCCTGGGTGCTGTTGTCTTCATTAACCTTTCCTTTGTTTAGCTTGAAGATGATAGGCATAACCATTCGCACTCTTACAGGTATACCTCTTTGCGTTCCCGGCTTAAACGAAGAAGCTTTTTGCACCACTCTAACCGCTTCATTGTCACAGTCTGCACCAATCCCTTTGATAGCCTTTATATTTGATAAGGAACCATCTTTCTCAACCACGAACTCTACAGATACTTGTCCTTCAATACCTTGCTGCCTGGCTTGTAAAGGATAGCGCATTTCATTCATTACATACTTATAGAATGCATCCATTCCTCCTTCAAATTCAGGCAACTGTTCCACTACTGTAAATACTTCACCTTCCATTTTAGAGGTAGAAGTGTTGCTTGGGCTACCTGTCTCTTTTGTTTTCAGGTCTGGTTCTTCGCTACAGGCGAATACCACAAAAAGGATTATACATAAGGAACCAAGTGTTCCTAATTTCCAGGGGCTTACATTTTTTGCTTGTTTTTTCATTGCTAGGAGTCGTTTTAGAATTAAACCATCACCAAACGAACTGGCCAGGCTCAATCCGTTTGATTTTAAAGTAGAACTAATCAGTATTGAGGAATATTGGTCAATAGAGTAAGATTTAAGTGCATAATCATCTGCCTGATATTCATGTATTTTTCTGATTTCTTTGTTGATAAGCCAGGCCGTGGGGAGCCACCAGAAACATACTTTAAACAGCTCGAGGAATAGCAGATCGTAAGTATGGCCCAGGGAAGCATGTGCTTTTTCATGTTTCAGGATTACTTCATATTCCTGTCCTTTTTTATCAATTTCTTTACTCAGAAAGATCCAGTTGAAAAAGGTGAAACTGCCTTTAATATCTCCGGTTCTGCGGATGAAAAGGTCATTATGTCTCTCATAGCTACTCTTGCGTTCTAAGAAGATGAGGTAAAGTATACTATTGAAGAATTTGAGCAGAAAGAATATGCTTATGGCTATATACAGCCAGATAAGTAGATCAAGGTTCCAGATTGATGGAGCAGCCTCAGAAGTAATGGTCAAGATATCTAGCTGGATGGCATCCACAGGCATAGCAGCAATGGGTTCCTGGCTATTAAATAATAGCTTTGGTAGTTTAAGCCATGGAACAGTGATGGCCAGAAATGTAGAACCGATCAGATAAAACCTCATTTTGGCATATTGTCTCTCTTTCCTTAGTAAGAACCAATATCCTAGCATCAATGCAATATGGATAAGAGTAAGTTCTATTAAATAATTGCTCATGAGTTCTTGTCTTTAAGTTCTTTAAGGAGTTGTTCCAGTTCATGGAGGCTAAGGTTATCCTCTTTGGTGAAGAACGAAACCATCTGCCTGTATGATCCGCTAAAGTACCTTCTTACAAATCCTTTCATAAATGACTTGGTATAGGTTTCTTTAGTGATCAATGGATAATATTTATGAGACTTCCCATGGATTTCGTGTCCCACAAATTGCTTTTGCTGCAAAATTCGAACGATCGTAGAAACGGTGTTGCACTAAACCTACGGTAGCCTGTTGGTAGGTGGGAATAGTTATAGGAGTATGTTTCACCAAACTCTTACCACTATGTCAACACCAAACACTAACACCCACCCTACTTTTATCCAACAGGCTTGCCTGAAGGTAAGCGGATTTTCTCTCCTTTACAACAAGCTGGAAAGGGATATCTCCCTGTCTGGCAGAAGTCTGAGCACGTTAAAAAACTACTCCCGCCACATGGCTCAGATTGCTCTCTACTACAATCAGTTGCCTACCGAACTAGACGAAGATCAGGTCAGAGATTACCTGTGGATGCTGCAGAAGAAAACGAACAAGCCTTCTAAAAGCTCTTTCAAACATGCTGTCTATGGCCTGCGCCTGCTCTACCGGCTTACCGGCAGAGATGACCGGGCTATCCGCCTACCTTCCATCCCTAAAGTACACAAACTGCCAGCGGTCCTCAGTAAGCAGGAAGTCAAAGCTCTGCTCAAAGCACCCCGTCTGTTAAAGCACCGGGTGCTGCTGGCCTTAATCTATTCAGCAGGCCTTCGCATGCAGGAAGTATGCCGGCTTGAGATCTCAGATTTAGATTTTGACCGCATGCAGATCCACATTCGCCAAAGCAAAGGAAGAAAAGACCGCTATGTACCCCTCTCCCAGCTGATGAAAAGAGGACTGCTCTCCTACCTGTCTGCCTGCAAACCCCACTACTACCTCTTCAATGGCAAGGAATATGGCTCGCAGCTCAGCCGCAAAGGCGTGCAATGGCTCATGCAGGATGCAGTTAGTAAAGCGGGCATCAAAAAGAAAGGCATCTGTGTACATACCCTGCGCCATTCCTATGCCACCCATCTGCTAGAAGATGGATTGGATATTGTCTCCATCAAAGAACTTTTAGGCCATAGCTTCCTGGAAACTACCCTTGTATATCTGCACATGGCAGGACTTGGCAGAAAAGCTCCTTTCTCTCCTCTAGATACCCTCTATACAAAGGAGGCATGAAGCCTGCCCTAGAGTTAGCCCATATACTGTCGGCTCACTTACATGAGTTTATGGCCACGCATGCAGTCTCTGCTCACAAGTTCTCCACCCTAAAGGCGATTGAGCATTGCCGTACTGCCAGACTAGGCGGCCATATAGATGCCTGTGATAGTTGTGGCTACCTGCGTATTAGCTACAACAGCTGCCGCAACAGACACTGCCCTAAGTGTCAGACTACCAATCGTGAAAAGTGGATTATGCAAAGGGAGGCAGACCTGTTACCGGTCAGCTACTTTCATGTGGTCTTCACCTTGCCCCACTCCCTTAATCTATTGTGCCTGCAGTATCCCCAAGAACTCTATGCTTTGCTCTTCAAGACAGCCTGGTCTACGATCAACAGCTTTGCCAATAATCCCAAGCATCTGGGTGCTAAAACAGGTATGATCTCCATTCTGCACACCTGGGGACAGAACCTCTCACTGCATCCACATCTGCATTGTATTGTGCCGGGTGGAGGGATCTCTGGGAGTGGCCACTGGAAAAAGGCCAGAAGTACAGGTAAATATCTTTTCCCGGTCAAAGCACTCAGTAAAGTGTTCCGTGCTCGCTATGTCTCACTACTGAGAAGCTTTCTTTCTGCTAATAAAGCACAGGTGGATAATGGGCTATGGAAAGAGTTATTTGCCAAAGACTGGGTGGTATACTGTAAAAGGCCTTTCTTAGGTCCTGCTCAGGTGATTGAATATCTGGGACGTTACACCCACAAAGTAGCTATCTCCAATCACCGCCTCCAAAGTATAGAGGATGGCAAGGTGAGCTTCGCTTACAAAGATTACCGGCAAGAAGCAGCAAAGAAAACCATGAGTTTGGAGGCTACTGAGTTCATCAGGCGTTTCAGCCTGCACATTCTGCCACCAAAGTTTGTCCGCATCCGCCACTATGGCATTTTGTCTTCCAAAGCAAAAGCCCATGATTTAGCACTGGCCAGACAAGATTTGAGAGTAGCTACGCCGGAAAAAAGAGTGTCGGACTGGAAAAGCATCTGCAAAGAACGCTTAGGCTATGATATAGACCTGTGTCCTTGCTGCAGCAAAGGCCGCATGAGAGAAATCTTGCGCTTTGAAGCAGCCCGTTCCCCACCTGATAGGGCTTACCTGCTATCGATAGCTTTACACTTGAAAACTGCCTGAGTAGAATAAAAAAGCCACTCAAAAAATTGGCCGGGAAAGTTATTGCCCATGTTGGAATATAGTCACCTTACTTGGAGCCAACACGGCTGCTCAGTTTACAAATAGTGAGATCTTTTCTCTTCCTTTTTTTACACTATCTTCTTTTAGTGTACTACCGCTTCACCCAGAAGCTTCTTCTCTATTGATTGATTCCCCATAAATAAGGGCAGGTTAAACCACCCGGTTTCGTGCAACACAGGGTTCATGGTGGGTTAAGACCACCCCATGAACCCTTATATGTTATACGCAGGTTTTGGTTCAGGTAATCTGGTAATAATGTCTTTTACAAATGCTGTGTTTAACTCCCATAAGACCTGCATGATTTCTTCTTCGGCTGTTGTTAATTCTTTCATGGTTTGTCAGTTTTATCCTTGATCAGAAGGAATAACTAAATCATTAGTTAAAACTAAAAAATTAGTTTGAGTAATCCTAATTTATTGAACTAAAATTTTAGTTAATAGAAAAACTGATCATAGGCACCTTTCAGTTTGTGTTTACACAGGTAGTACAGTCAACAGTTCTGCTTGTTAGCCGATGCAACACATGGGGAGAGAAATAAATCAGGCTGACAGAAGAAAGCCTGTAAACCGGGTAAAAAAGCAGCCTCTACTTCCAGTCAGGTAATACACAAATTTTAATTACAGGAATCCATCCTTTCACAGCTTTTTCTTGCAGTTGGTGTTCGAAAATCTTACCTTAGAAAGCATTTATTCTTAAAATTGGCAACCCAATTTATAGATATGTTTGCTTAAACAACCTGTAGAACTTAAAACCTATTACTTATGCGCTCTTCCAGACGTAAATTTATTAAAAGTTTATCTGTTGCCTCCGCTTTGCTGGCTACCGAGGGTGTAGCCAAACCGTTCAATATCATCCGTGACCTAAAAAAAATAAATCCTAATGACAAAATCCGCCTAGCTACCATTGGCATAGGCATTCAGGGACATTTTGATACGCAGGCAGCCTTACGTAATCCCGATATAGAATTAGTGGCTGTAGCCGACCTCTATGATGGACGCTTGGAGCAAGCCAAAAATGCTTTTAAAAACCCTAACCTGTTTACTACCCGTGATTTCAGGGAGATACTAGCCCGCAAAGATGTAGATGCAGTAATTATTGCCACCCCCGACCACTGGCACGATCAGGCAACTATCGCTGCTTTAAATGCCGGGAAATCCGTCTATTGTGAAAAGCCTATGGTACACCAGATCAGTGAAGGTAAAGCCGTGATCGATGCCTGGAAAAAGTCTGGGAAAACCATGCAGGTGGGCAGCCAGCGCATCAGCAGTGCTTCATTTAAAGAAGCCAAACGCATGATTGAAGCCGGTGAAATAGGCCCCATTAATTTCATAGAATCCTCTAACGACCGTTTTAGTGCGATTGGTGCCTGGAATTATTCTATCCCATTAGATGCCTCTCCCAAAACAGTAGACTGGGACAAATTCCTGTCCGATGCGCCTAAACGTCCCTTTGATGCCAAGCGCTTCTTCCGCTGGAGAAACTACCGCGATTATGGTACTGGCGTGGCTGGCGATCTGTTTGTTCACCTCATTACTGGCGTTCATTATGTAACTGGTTCCTTAGGTCCTAACCGCATTTTTTCTTCCGGAAACCTAGCCTACTGGAAAGATGGCCGGGATGTGCCTGATGTAATGAGCTGTATTATGGATTATCCGGAAACCGATAAACAGAGTGCTTTCCAGATGGTATTGCGGGTTAATTTTGCCAATGCCGGAAAAATAAATGATGCCACCCGGATTATCGGTAATGAAGGGGAAATCCGTTTTACAGGGCAAGGCTTAACCCTGACCAAAAATAAACTGGCGAAAGCACCAGGATATGGTGGCTATGACAGCCTGTTTACTTTCCCGGAAGATACCCAGCAGGAATACATTAAGAAATATGATGCGGAATGGCCGCCTGAAACCCGCCAGAAAGAACCAGTAAAGGAAATTAAATTCGAATCTCCCAAAGATGAAGATGAACACCGCATGCACTTCGCCGACTTCTTTGACAATGTACGTAAAGGCAGCCAGGGAACCATAGAAGATCCGGTATTTGGTTTTAGGGCAGCTGCTCCGGTACTTGCCTGCAACGAAAGTTATTTTGAGAACAAAGTCGTACACTGGGACCCGGTAACCATGACACAAAAAGCAGAAGGCCAGGCCAAAGGGGCACCGGCTAAAAAAGCATCTGCCGCCCAGAATAAAGAATAGTTTCTGGTTATACTCATTAGCATTAAACCCGCAAGACATCCAACACTTGCGGGTTTACCGTTTCATTGTACATCTGATATAGAAAATTGTAATCAAATAAATCCGCCTATGGATGATATAGAAGAAGAAAAAGGCAAGGTGTTCAGAGCTTCTCTCATGCTGATAGAAATGAGAGGGCTTGAAACATTTATTGAATACCTGCAGGAAATGGAAGAAAATGAAACTGTTCCCGGAAGTACTACGCTGGATAAGGATACCTATGTACAAGTATTGAGACAAGCAATTTCTCAGTATAGAAATGCAATGTTCAAGAAGTGAAAGCCTGATTTATGTAACAGTATTTCTGGTATCAGGATAGAATCTCAACAGCCATACTTTATTCATGATTATGAAACTATCGATAGGAATTATATTCTTTCTTTGTTTACTAGGTACCTATAGCAGCTTTGGGCAAAATTATGGGCAACTACAATCACAACTGGAGGAAATTCATGACAAAGATCAAAAGTATAGACGCACTATTCCCAAAGAGTATGGACCAAATTCTAAAGAAATTAAGGAGTTATTTAAAAAAATAGAGGTACAGGATGCTGCAAATCTAAGTGTGGTAAAACATATCCTGGATACCTATGGATGGATTGGCCGGGATAGAATTGGCTCTAAAGCGAATGGTGCTCTTTTTCTCGTCATCCAGCATGCCGACCTGAAAACACAAGAAAAATATCTGCCCATACTGCGTAAAGCAGTAAAAGAAGGAAATGCCCACCCCAGTGAGTTAGCCTTGTTAGAAGACAGAGTGGCTATAAGGCAAGGTAAAAAACAAATCTATGGTAGTCAGATAGGTCAGGATACCCTCACCGGAAAATTTTATGTACTTCCGCTGGAAGACCCTGACAAAGTAGATATAAGAAGGGCCAGAATGGGCTTAGAGCCATTAAACGAGTATGTAAAACAATGGGGTATAGTCTGGAAGTCAAAACCGGAAAATCCGCATATAAAGGAAAAATTGTTGTGTGATAAAGAAGTTGATCTGACTAAGTTTACTAAGGTAGATCTACCCAATTTAGATTATAAATTTTCTCCGGTTTATTTAAATAATGACAAACTGGTTGGGTTTACGCTTACAATCAATCCCTCAAATTTTACTTCGCCCACTATTACTTGTATGGATGGCAAGCCTGTTGCAGAGACGGATTACAGGTATGATACAAAGAAAGGGATGTTTATTATAAAAGTATATGGAGTAACGGGTGAGGAACAATTATATCCTACTACAATGATCATTGATGGCAAAGGCTACTACTTTTATTCGCTCACGCATAGTAAATGGTTTCTTTATAAAAAATTGTCTATGCAGGAATCTCCCAAGCGATTATAAATAATCAAAATGTAAAAAGTAAGTTAACTTATTGAATAGTCAATAATAAACTACTTTTAAGAAAGCCTACAACATCTCCGAAAAACCATTCGAGTTGATACAAGCTACTATACCAGATAGATTACTTCATAAATTATTTACCTCTTTGACGACCCGTTTAACTGCCGCAAGGCAGAAATCTGTTGAAAGGGATTTCCTTAAATGGCTATTACATAAATACACCAGCCATTATTAGCTTGTTTACTTTCTGCAAAGAGTAAGCAATACTAAACTTTTATTATTCACTACCCACAAACCAATTTTAAAGGCTTACGTGAATCAGGCAAGCAATCCATTATAAATAATTTTACCGGGTATCAGCAAACCAACCAGAAAGGCTTTAACTTCCGGCGTTTTTCCGGCAGCGGCGATCTTCCTATGAATATGACAAGCAAGCAACGTTTTACGATCATCCTGATTCTGGGTTCTCTTTCTACGATCAGTCCCTTTTCGATTGATATGTATCTGCCTGCTTTTCCGGCGATTGCCAAAGACTTAGGAACTACCATTGCCCAGGTACAACTCTCTCTCACCAGTTACCTGATTGGTATCTCTGCCGGGCAATTATTGTATGGACCCTTATTAGACCGTTTTGGAAGAAAATATCCGCTCTATGCCGGATTAGCGGTGTATCTGCTGGCTTCTTTAGGATGTGCTTTAACAACGTCGGCAGAATCACTGATGCTGATGCGCTTTATACAGGCCGTAGGCGGTTGTGCCGGAATGGTGGCTGCCCAGGCACTGGTACGGGATATATTTCCGGTAAAGGATACTGCTAAAGTATTTTCGCTGCTGGTGCTGGTCATTGCTGTTTCTCCGATGATCGCGCCTACCTTAGGTGGTTATGCAACCGCTGTGTTTGGCTGGCATTCAATATTCATTATCCTTGCGTTTATTACCGGCCTTATTCTGCTAGGTATTTATTATGTATTGCCTGAAGGGAAAACCAGCGATAGCTCTCTGTCTTTAAAGCCGAAACCAGTACTGATAAACTTCTTTACGGTACTTAAACAGGCGCAATTTCTGGTATACGCTCTGGTGGGAGGTATTGCCTCTTCTGCACCCTTTGCTTTTATTTCTGGTTCGCCGGATGTGTTTATGAATATTTATAAGGTAAATGAACAAGAGTTCGGGTGGATATTTGCGTTTCTGGCCTTTGCCATGATTGGCTCAAGCCAGTTGAATCATATTTTTCTCAAGTGGTTTTCCAGCCAGCAACTAATCTATATTGCCTTATTGTACCAGAACATAATTGGTGTTATTCTAGTTACGGGAACGTATTTTGGCTGGTATGGCCAGTATAGCCTCATTTTATTGATGTTCATTTTTCTGACCGGACAAGGGCTTACTTCCCCTAATGCATCGGCATTGGCACTGGCTCCGTTCAGCAAACATGCCGGAAGTGCATCCGCTCTAATGGGCAGTTTCCGGATGAGCATCGGTGCCCTGGTTTCTGCAGCCGTAAGTATCTGGCACGATACATCTGCTTTGCCAATGGTGGGTATGATGGGCATTTGTGCCGTATGCGGCTTACTGGTTTTATTAATCGGCAGAAAGACGATTCAGCACCAGATCAATAAGAAAGGAGTGGAGGATGAACCTTCCAACGTGGTAATATAGGAATTAAGTAATTAGATGTGAAAATGAAGAGCCGTCAGCATACCGAAAAGATTTTTACTGTGGAAAACTTTCTTTCAAAAGAAGAATGTGAGCACTATATTTCCCTAAGTGAGGAAGTAGGGTATGAGATAGCCAAAGTGAATACAGAAAGCGGACAAAGAGTACTGACCCAAGTCCGTAATAATAACCGGGTTTTGTATAATAATGAGGCTTTAGCTCAACTATTATGGGAAAAAGCAAAACCATTTATTCCAGAGAAAATTGGGAATAGTACAGCTATTGGCTTTAATGAATTATTCCGCTTTTACCGCTATGAGCCAGGGCAGCAGTTCAGGGGACACTTCGACCAGAGTTATATCCGCAATGCTGAAGAAGTCAGTTTTGTTACGTTTATGATTTACCTGAATGATGATTTTGAGGGAGGAGAAACCACTTTTCAGGATTTCTGGATAGAACCAAAGCAAGGTATGGCGTTAATTTTCTTCCATGATCTCTATCATTCCGGCAGGGAAGTAAGCCGGGGAATCAAATATGTGTTGAGGACAGATGTGATGTACCGGTTAAGTCAATAGAAGAGTAGCAGAATTAAATTAAACCTGGCTGGGTTTGAATAATTCGCTGAAATGTTTGATGGTGGCATTTTTAATAAGCGGCCTTGCCCATATACCGATACTGAATATATATCCAAGTGGTATAAACAAAAATAGCATGGCTACTTTCAAGCCAGTCAATTCGGCAATACCCCCAACAATTAGAGGCACAACCGCTCCACCGGCAATGCCAGTACATAAAATTCCTGCAAAAGTGCCATGATGCTGGCGTACAGAATTAAGTGCGAGCGAGACAATAATCGACCACATCACGGATGCAAAAAAACCAGTAAGTGGAAAAGCAAGTAAGGCTACCTGCGTAGGTCCAAATAGGGCAGCAGCCAGCGAGAGAATAGCACCGCCACTGAAAATAACCAGTACAGTACGGCTGTCGAGCAGTTTTAGTAATACAAGTCCCAGCAAACACCCAATGGTAAGCAGTCCCCAGAAGTAAGAAATGACGGTGGCACCAGTGGTAGAAGGATCTACGCTATGATAAGTTTGCAGAAATTTGGAGGTCCAGTTGGCAACGCCCTGTTCGGTGCCAACATATGAAAATATGCCCAGAAAGAATAGCAGCACAATGCGGTTTCCCAGTAAATCTTTGAATGCTGCACCAGTATCAATCTTTTCATCTTCTTTAAGTTCTACCTTCGGGAATTTTACCAGTTGAATAATAATGGCGGCGACTAGGGCTGTAGCGGCAAATACCCAGTATAAGGATACCCATTTTAAATCCGGACTCACCAGCGTATTGAATAATTCTATAGGAGCAGAAGTGTTGGAACTGTGCAGGTTTTGTACCAGATAACTATATAATAGAGGACTAATAAATGAAGCTGCTCCAAAGAACAACTGGGCAAGCACTGAGTTAAAAGCGAAATGTTCTTCTCCGCCTGCCTGCCGCAATAAGGGATTGATAACCACCTGAAGAATAGCCATTCCTATACCGATAGAAAATAAAGAGAACATGGCTACCGTAAATGTGGGAAATAAAGCGAACATGAATGCACCGCCGAAAGCCATAAAAAAAGCAGCCAGCATCAAAGGTTTTGCTGAATACTTCTCCAGTAGAATACCAGCCGGAATGGACATGATTCCATAGGCTATAAAAAAGGCAAAAGGTAAAAAGCCGGCAAATCCTATACTCAGCTTGAAGCTATCAATAATATCGGGAATGATAGGGCCGAGAATATTGGTGAGGAAGGAAATAATGAAAAATACAAAGAAGATCAGGATTACAATCCATATATTGCGTGGCATAATTCAGGAAACCGGAGTTTATCTGTACGGCTGAGGATTAAGGTATAAAAAATTCAGGTATAAAGTCTACAAAATAGTTGTGGCAGCGTTTGATCGTTAAAAACTCAACCAAATCACTAGGGTTCATTGTTGTTCAGGCCAGTATTCTTTCATTTTACGGCGCAGAAAAGCGACACTCCGCTCCAGTTGGTCCATTCCTTCTACACCATCTTCAATACTGATCCAGCCATTGAATCCTACCCGTTTGAGTTCAGTGAAAATGGCATCGTAATCATTGAGTCCTTTGCCGATCTCTCCATGCCGGAGCCGTTTTACATATCCGGTTGAGCCTCCTTCTTCCCGGCGCAGGTCTTCAATGGTGCCTTCAATCAGGTAGCGGTCGCTGGCATGCATGGTTACTACCCGTTCAGAAACCAGGTAGAGCAGTTCAAGTGGATTTTCGCCGGCAATGTAAGTGTTGCTAGGGTCATAGTTTACACCAAAATTAGGATGCTGGATACGGTTGACCAGTTTATTAAACACGTCCATTTTCTGGGCAAATTCCGGATATTCCCAGAAATCGTCTTTGTAATGGTTTTCGATAATGAGTGTAATGCCTGATTTCTGGGCATAGGGCAGACAAGCTTCTATACATTCAGCCGCCAGGGTTATACCTTCTTCTATAGTAAGTTCCGGCCTGCGTTGCCCGGAAAGCACCCGGCAATACGAACCGCCCAAGGCATAGGTCATATCGATCCAGCGTTTTTGTCTGGCAATTTCCTTTTCCCGGAAGGATTTATCCGGATGGGTAAAATCCGGCGAGCAGCACATCATGGGTATTACTTTGCCTGTTTCCTCCACTTGCTTTCTGAACCTGGGCCAGTTTTTTTCATCTGCCATTTCCAGGAAACCAGCATACCATTCTAATCCGTCAATATCGAGTTTTGTAGCGAGATCAATCCATTGGGAAACCTGCATGGTGCCGTCTTTACAAAGGGCTTGCATAAATGCTTTGGGGAAGGCAGCGAGTTTGGGCATAAAGTTTAATTTTTACAACTTACATGTTGAATAATGATATATAATAGGCTATTAATTCCTTTGCGCCGTCCTTACTTTCTTAAGCTTCGCTGAACTAACTTTTGTCATTGCTACAAACAAAGTAAACAATTCAACATCTAGGATTCTCGAAGCGAGAGATTAAGAGAACCAACGACAGTTGTCAATGTTTCCCCGCTTGAGGATTAAGCATTGCCGACTGTTTTTCCAGGCTAGCGCGCACTGATATTTTATTCAATCTGAATTTAGTATTTAGCTATTAATTTCAACACTTGACTTTTATCAATCATCTAAATATTCAACCATTTTACTATTTATTTTGGTTTGGTGGGGAATAAGGACTTGGGAGGATTCCGGCCGATGAGAGGATATTGTTCCAGATCTACAACCTGGCCACTGATGGGGCCGCTTTCATCGGATAACCAGTAAACGGCAGCCGCTGCAATCTCTGAAGGCTGCAAAATTCGGCCGGCTGGCGCAAACATATCTGAAATGTCTTTGTACCAGTCAGCGGCAAATCCCTGTTCCTGTTTACGGCTAATCTCTTTTTCGGTAAGTACCCATCCAGGATTTATCTGGTTGACCCGGACACCATTATCCCGCTGTAAAGTATCGCCTAAATTCCGGGTTAATGTCATGAGAGCACCTTTGGAAACACTGTAGGCAAGCAGATCTGGTTCGCCACACCAGGCATTCACCGAACCTATATTTAATACACAACCTTTGGCTTGAATCAAGTAAGGCAAAGCAGCCTGGATGAGGGCAAAAGGAGCTAGTGTATTTACTTCCAATATTCTTCTGAAAAAATCAAGATCAGTCGTATGGATATTAGAAGGCACCACTATTGCTGCATTATTTACAATGGCATCCAGTCTGCCAAAATTCTGCAAGGCTACTGATACCAGTTTTTCCGGTGCACCCGGGGCAGCGATGTCTTCAATGTGCAAGGCAGCTTTATTTTTTTTCAGTTGATTTACCACCTCTTCACCCAATTCTGCTTCCAGGCCATGAATTACAACCCGGGCACCTTCGGCAACACATCGCTGGGCAATGGCTTTTCCGATCCCCATACAACTGCCGCTAACAACCACTACTTTCCCTTGAAGTCGCATGCTTTATACTGGTTTAAGCACACTTTTTACTACTTCGCCTTTGTGCATCTTTTCAAACGCCTCGTGCCACTCCGTAATAGGCCATACGCCTCCAATAATAGGTTTTACATTCAACTGCCCACTGGCAAGTAAGGCAATCACCCGTTCCCATACTGGCCAGTTGTGGCTGAAACTACCTTGCAGGGTGACGTTTTTTTGTACCAGCGGATCGAGGGAAAATCCGAGTGGTTGCGGCCCCCAGCCTACTTTAGTAATATGCCCGTTGGGGCGAACCAGTTGCAAAGCTATTTTCAGGGTAATACTTACGCCAGCCGCATCAATTACGCCGTCTGCCCCCAGGCCATCCCGTTTTTGTGACCAATCGGTGGCATCTCCGATAATGACCTCACAGCCATATTGTTTGGCTATATTAAGACGGTGCTTATCTGCTTCCAGGCCCACTATTGCCACTTCTGCGCCACATAATCTGGCCATGGCCGCACACAGAATTCCAATAGTTCCTGGCCCAAGTACAATAACCCGGTCTCCGGGTTTAAGACGGGTATTTTCTACAACAGCATTAAAGGCTACACTACAAGGCTCTGTCAGGCAGGCTTCTTCGAACGAAAGGTTTGCTGGTACCTGATGTAAGCAACGGGCCGGTACACGTACATAGCGAGTCATGGCTCCATTTACGCCGTAGCCGAATCCTTTACGTGTGGGATCAAGATTATATAATCCACGGCGGCTCATCGGATTGGAAGGATCAATAACAGCGGCTGTTTCGCTTACTACCCGGTCGCCTTCTTTCCAGCCCGAAACCCGGCTGCCTTTCTGGGCGATATAACCGCCAAATTCATGTCCCAGTACCACCGGATAATTTACCTGCCAGCTATGGTCAGCTGTCCATTGGTGAAGATCGCTGCCACATACTCCTACATTGGCTACTTCCAGCAATACATCTTCTTCCCCAATCTCTGGTTTGGGAATTTCACGAAGTTCAACAGAGCCCTTTTCGGGAGCAAAATTCACTACTGCAGCATGATTCATCAGGTTAAAATTAAGTTGAAGGTAAAAAATAAGTTAAGCGCCAGCGACAGGTACTTCGCCGTACGCATGAATTTTCTCACAGATCAGCCGGAGCGAACTTTCTAGATCACCATTTGCCGTTTTAAAAGAATCTGCATCAATGGTTAAAGGAGCTCCCAAAACAACCAGTGGCGCTCCATACTCCGGACAGCGAATGGCTTGTTCCAGACTAAGTCCACCTACAGCTTGAACCGGAATCCGCACGGCTTGCACGACTTCCCGGAGTTGGTCCAGCGGACTGGGCATACGTTTACCCCGGGCCGCAATTCCCCGGCGTTCGTCGTAGCCGATATGATGGATAACATAATCGCAGCCTAGGTCTTCGAGCCATCTGGCTCCAGCTACCATATCCGGACAAACCATGTTATCGCCCATCACTTTCACGCCAAAATCCTTTCCTGCCTTTACTACACATTTAATGGTTTCTTCATGTGCCCTGGCCATTACCACCACATGCGTAGCCCCAGCTTTTGCCATCATTTCTACTTCCAGATATCCACCATCCATGGTTTTGAGGTCAGCCACAATGGGAACACCAGGAAAGGCAGCCCGTAATTTGCGTACTCCATGGAGACCCTCAGCCAGAATGAGTGGGGTCCCAGCCTCCAGCCAGTCTATACCTGCTCGCATAGCTAAGGCAGCGGTTTCCAGGGCTTCGTCAATATTGGTAAGGTCGAGTGAAATTTGAACGATAGGTTTCATAGCGAGAAATTTATAAAAATTACCAATAAAGTGATACCTTATCCAATTATTTTTTTGCTGCCAGCGATGCAAATCATAGGTTGATGATTATAAAGTCTCAGCCGTTGCTGTGTGGGAAATAAACGCTTTCGGGAAGAAAAAATATAAATTTCCGGCTTACATACCTGATATCAACATAGGATTGATACAAATACTTGTGCTGTCTACTTCTTGTCTACTTGCTTAATTTTTTTGCCGAACCAGTCGCCATTACTTTTGCTTCACGGAAATACGGCAAACTATTCATACAAAACATATATCTGGCCATAAAATTTCAAGGCAATGAAAGGTTTATTTACTTATGCAAACAAATTCATAAGCAACTATGCTCTGCTGTTGACATGTGGCCTATTGCTGTCATGCAAGCCACCTAAAAGTGTTGAAACATATCATGCGCCTCTCTTTGATAATCTGGGAAAGCATGAACTTAAGGTCACTTCACAATCGGCCATGGCGCATCGCTTTTTTAACCAGGGACTGAATCTCACCTACGGATTTAATCACGGAGAAGCAGAGCGTTCGTACCGGGAAGCGATACGGCTGGATTCTACTTGTGCGATGTGTTACTGGGGAGCCGCCTATGTGTTGGGGACTAATTATAATGCAGCCATGGAAGAAGCCAAACAAGCAGAAGCGCAGCGCCTGACACAGAAAGCAGTAGAATACAGCCATAATGCTACAGACTGGGAAAGAGCCTTGATCCAAGCTTCTGTTTCACGGTATTCCTATGAAAAAACAAAAGACCAATCGATATTAGACAAGGCGTATGCAGAAGCAATGAGTAAAGTGTATGAGCAGTTTACAAGCCATGATGATATTGTTAGTTTGTATGCAGAATCCTTAATGAATCTGCATCCATGGGATTTGTATACCAGACGGGGTGAACCTAAACCTTGGACACATGAAATTGTACATACGATTGAAAGCGTATTAAAGCGGAATCCCCATCATCCTGGTGCCAATCATTTATATATCCATGTAGTGGAAGCCTCTGCCACTCCGGAAAGAGGTTTAGCCAGCGCAGACCGTTTATATGATTTGATGCCAGGCGCCGGACATATTGTGCACATGCCTTCGCATATTTATATCCGCACCGGCGACTACCACAAAGGTTCTATGGTGAACGAAAAAGCCGCTGAAGTAGATAGTTTGTACATTACTAATTGTAACAGCCAGGGAGCGTATCCGCTGGTGTATTTTCCACATAATATTCATTTTCTGGCGGCTACTGCTGCGTTTGAAGGCAGGGGCGAAACATCTATTAATGCCGCTTTTAGGGTAGCCAGCCATGTAGATACTACTGTAATGCGGGAGGCAGGAATGCAAACTTTGCAGCATTACCGCATGATTCCACATTATGTACTCGTAAAATTTATGCAATGGGATCATATTCTGACTTTACCTCAACCTGCCAGTGATCTGGTGTACCCTCAGTCAGTGTGGCGCTATGCCAGGGGAATGGCTTTCGCCGGAAAAAATAAATTGCCAGAGGCAAAACAGGAACTGAAGACTTTGAAAACACTTATGCAGGATAGCACCTTAAAAACAATTACCATCTGGGAGTTGAATGGGGCAGACAAGTTGATCGAAATTGCCAGCCGGGTATTACAAGCCGAGATCCTGCGTAAAGAAGGAAATAATAATACAGCTATCAGTTTGTTACAAGAGGCCACTGACATAGAAGATAAGCTCAATTACAACGAACCTCCAGACTGGTTTTTCTCCGTTCGGCATTCACTGGGAGCTGTATTACTGGAAAATAGGCAATACAAAGAAGCTGAGAAGGTGTTTAAAGATGATTTGTTTTTTATCCCAAAAAACGGATGGGCATTGAATGGGTTGTATCAGAGCTTGATCGGGCAGAAGAAACTGAATGAGGCCAGGGAGGTGAAAAAGCAGTTTGGACAAGCCTGGCAGTATGCAGATATTGAACTAGCTAGTTCAGAGGTACGGCCGATTGCGTATCGGAACATCAATAACGAAAAATTCACAGGTTCCTATCTGGCCGGATTATCTACTATTTCTGTATGCAGCCCTGGCAGGAAGTGATTTTATTTCAAATTAAATGTAGTATAAAAATTATCTATTAATACCTAATAAATCAATATGATACCAATCAAAAGCAGCGTATATGTAGAAGCTGATATAACGGGAAGTATCTGTTTTGTACTCCTGTTTATGCTTAACTTCAGTTTTACTTCCCAACCTCAACCAGAGTACAGTAACTTTTTGGGATGGTTATCCACTATAAAAGTGTACGCATCGATCCTATCTTTTTATAACCAGTTTTAAAAGCATTTAAAACACTGACAATTTTACGTTTATGAAACTATTTGCGCTCAATACCATGCTACTCCTCCTGATACTTGCCATAAAACTAAGTGGTTGCCAGGAGAATAACCCCTGCCACTTGTAAGTGAAGATCAACTCGCAGCAGGACAATTATCGAGGTCGCCGGTTATCCAGACAGGATATGGCGCTATTCCTCCATTTAAGTTTTTAAACCAGGATAGTTTATGGGTGAGTAATGAAACATTCTCTAATAAAGTATATGTAGCAGAATTCTTTTTTACATCCTGCCCCACTATTTGTCCACGTATGAAAACTCAATTGCTACGAGTATACAATGCATTCAAAGACAATCCAGAAGTATTGTTTCTCTCTCATACCCTTGATCCTGTACACGATTCGGTACCAGTATTAAGAGAGTATGCGCAGCGGCTGAATATTTCAAATAGCAAATGGCATTTAGTTACCGGAGATCGGGAAAAAATTTATGATCTGGCTCAAAATCATTATCTGATCACAGCCTCTCAAAGTTCGCTTGCCGATAGAAGTGTAATTCATAGTGGCGCATTTATTCTCATAGATCAAAAGGGTGCAGTAAAAGGCTTATATGACAGCACTAGTGAAAAGGAAATAGATCGTATGATGCAAGATATGAACAAGATAGTCACTTCAAAGAATTATTTCACCAGAATCAGGACCAATCATCTTGCCGATAAATTTTAATCTGTTCCTATCATTAACTTTTATAAGAAGCGGTGGGCTATCAAGTTTACCGCTTTTGTGTGTGAGAAGAAGTATAGTTAAGAGTTTATAAACTAATCTTTGCCAATTCATTCTTGATATTCTATGTTTAGTACAGGACACTTGAATACATATTATAATCATTGGTTGTACTATTCCAATATGTAATATGTCATTTACAAAGTTGTATAAAAGTAGACTGAGTCTGTTTTCAATAAAAATCAATGATTACCAACATTCCGTCTCAGATATTTTTTTTCAGCCTTTCTGAACACCTCATACTACCGTTTTAAGTAATTATATTAATTAATTGAAAGTCAATGCTTTATTGCTTAAGCTATTTCTACTTTTTATCTCATTCTTAGAATTTTCTTCGAGCCACATTTCCATCTACAAATAGTTGTGACCGGTTACGACTTCATAACAGAAAATATACATATCGTACATACTTCTTACATAGGACTTATACTAAAAGGTTAAAAATATGATGTAAGAAAGGAATGAGTATCACTAAAATCTTTCCAGACTATGACGGTACAATTAAAGTGTAGTAAGTATGCTGTAGGTGTTAGCTTGAGTATGCTATTGTTAAACGGCTTCTCTTTATTTGCTCAGCGCGATACAGTGTATGCCATACAACCCCAACAGATTTTTGCCTCTGCTGATTCAGGTAAACATATACAGGCTGCGCAAACAAATGTAATTGTTGCAAAAGTGCCTTTGTTTGCACCATCGCAAATTGTGACTAACCTGCCAGAAACATTGGTGGCTGACCAGTTTGATTGTATGGAAGAGGCTATTCCCATGACATACAATGAAATGAGCAAAAAATTCGTTCAGCGTTTTCTGACGAAAGAACGTCAGTTTATTTCTCAGATGGCAGAGCGTAAACAATTATATTTTCCTTTGTATGAATCGTTGCTCCAGAAACATGGCCTGCCAGATGAATTAAAATACTTATCTATTATTGAATCTGCCTTGAACCCAAGAGCCATTTCACGGGCAAAGGCGGCTGGTTTGTGGCAATTTATGCCTTCTACCGGCAGGTATTTCAAACTGCATCAGGATGCCTATATTGACGAACGGATGAATCCTAGCAAAGCAACTGAAGCGGCCTGTATTTATCTGAAAGACTTACACCGGATGTTTGGAGACTGGCACCTGGCCCTAGCCGCTTATAATTGTGGACCGGGAAATGTACGCAGAGCGATTCGCAGGTCTGGCAACAAAACTGGTTTCTGGCAGATTTATCGCCACCTGCCAGCCGAAACAAGGGCATATGTACCAAAGTTTATTGCTGTTAATTATGTAATGAAACATGCGGCAGTTTATAATATTAATACTTCTGCTATCGCCAGAATTATTCCTTCAGACACTATCGTTGTGAATCAATATCTGAATATGGAATTACTTGCCAGAATGATCAATGTTTCTCTGGATGATCTTCGACAGTTAAATCCGCAGGTTAAAAAGAATATAGTACCTGGGTACATGAAGAACTATGTGCTACAAATACCGGCTCAGAAAAAGGATACATTTAATCTTTACCGGATAGATATTCTGAAAGTGATGACATTAAAATCAATAGTTGGGCGAACAAAGATACATTATAAAGTTAAATCCAGTGATGAGTTGAATACCATTGCAGGTAAGTATGAAGTAAGCATAGAAAATATCCGGAGATGGAACCGGCTAAGAGGCAATACTGTTAAATCAGGCACTGTTCTGGTAATCTGGGCTTCAAAAAGCGTTCTGGCTATCAATCAGTGGAAAACTGCAAATGAGCAACTGGCAGCCATGAAGCCTGCGTTAGTTTCTAGGATTAAAGTCTATTTTGTACGGCCTGGTGATACGCTGGCAAAGATTTCTAAATTACATGGAGGGGTTGCTGTGGAAAAAATTATTAAACATAACCGGTTGATCGGACAAGAAGTGAAGCCAGGCCAGAAACTTATCATTTCATAATATTACAACTCGTATACTCATTCAAATTGCCATCCGGTATAGGGTGGCAATTTTAGTTTTTATCCCTGAGTGGTTTAGTAGTCATTGTATAATACCTCGGTAAAATCAGACCACGCGTTAAAGTGAAAAGCAATACAAATTAAACGTGGAAAAGATGAAAAAAACGAGGAGAAAATTTACAGCTGCTTTCAAGGCGAAAGTGGCATTGGAAGCGCTTAAAGAGCGGGAAACATTAGCGGCTTTGTCGGCCCGCTTTGAGGTACACGCCAACCAGATATCGCTGTGGAAGCAGGAATTTTTAACTAATTCGGAGCTGGTATTCTCTTCCACAGAAGGGAAAGAAAAAGAAGAGCAGGTAAACTTAGATGCGCTTTATGCTAAGATTGGGCAACTGGAGATGGAACGCGACTTTTTAAAAAAAAGCTTGAAGAAGACCGGACTGTAATGGAGCGTAAATCACTGGTTAGTCCTCAAGCAAAGCTTAGCCTTCGCCAGCAATGCCGTTTACTTTCTATCAGCCGGGCCTCTTTCTATTATGAGCCTAAACAAGAGAATGCAGATAATTTAGGAATGATGCAGCTCATGGATGCCCATATATTAGAAGAACCAACGGCCGGAGTGCTGACAATGCAGTCGATGCTGGAGGAAAAGGGTTATAAAGCAGGTTACGAGCGGATAAGAAGATTGATGCGGCTGGCTAACATCCGGCCTATCTACCCCCGAAAGCAACTGACGCAGTTAGGGGACAAAAAGTATATCTATCCTTATTTGCTCAGGAACTTAAAAGTAGAGCGGGCAAACCAGGTATGGGCTATAGATATTACCTATGTTGCGATGGCTAAAGGGTTTATGTATTTGACGGCTGTGATAGATGTGTATAGCCGCTATATTGTGGGCTGGGGCTTGTCTAATACATTGGATGCTGAGGCTAGCTTGCAGGTGTTGAAAGCAGCGGTAGCTGAGCATGGTAAGCCCGGGATTGTCAACAGCGACCAGGGTAGCCAGTTTACCTGTAAAGAGTATGTAGAATATTTAAAAAGTGAATCTATCCGTATCAGTATGGATGGCAAAGGCAGGGCACTGGATAATATATTTATAGAAAGGTTTTGGCGGACCATTAAATACCAGCATATTTACCTGAACCCGGCCACTGATGGCATCTCCCTCTACCAGGGCATCAGTGGCTGGATGGAGAAATACAATCAAAGGCCACACCAGGGAATTGACCGAAACAAGCCCATTAATCTTTATAAAATGGCAGCTTAATTCAACTAAGAAAACAAGAAAAGTGGTCTAAACTAATCGAGGTATTATATTGCTAATAGTGCAAAAACTGATAATTGAAAAAGTGTGAATTGTAAGATGAAAAATGTATAAAGATATTCATCCGGAAAATGATGGAAATGAATGCATTAAAAAGTATATTTAACACACAAATCTTACACACAGTCAGCTTAGTAGCATGCACGATCTCTCATGAACTTATAGGTGAAAGATATCAGTTATAGCATTGAAACATATCGAAACTAAGACAGTAATGTATACAATAGTTAGATATCGGCTAAAGGAGAAGTATATAGTTCATTCATTCATGTATCGTGTTATTTGAAAATTGAATCTGTGATCAAGCATTTATTTTAAATAAGTTACCTCTGTACCAATAAAGGTATAAATGTACATGAGTGCCATTGAATTACATAAAAACTAAATATACATATACATGTATCTCCCAAACAGAGCTTCGAACATACTAAACAAATTCGGCTGGCTTATTCTGAGTCCGGTCTTATTTGTTTTTTTGTTTGCCTGTGAAAAAGTTTCCACTAAAGTTGGCCCTATTCAAACGGAAACTCCATTAATAGACAAACATTTTAATTTTTCTACTACCAATGAAGTAGACGTTGCCATTTCAGCAAAGGATGCCCAGGGAAAGCCCATCCGTATGACCAACATACAGATTTTTGACAAAGACCCGGAAGAGGGAGGGATACTGCTGATGAAAGGTGGAACCGATAATACCGGTAAGCTATCTGCTTTTAAAGCGATTCCTTCCTATATAACAGAAGTAACGATTCTAGGCAACTACCTGGGTGTTCCGGATAAAATTATTGTTCCGGTAAGTAACCAGAGAATAAGCTATATTTTCACACCAGTCCTACTTAATAGTGGCGAACGTTTGGCAACAGCAAATGCCCGTACCACTGTCGGCCCCTATACATTTATGGGTGCTTATAATAAACAAGGCGTACCTGCTTATCTTTCGATGCCTAATGATGTTATAGATGCCGATTTTCTTACTGCCATCAATACCAGTTTACCGGAAAGGCAAAAAGTAAATCCGGCTTACCTTGCATCAGGATTATCTACAGATGTGTCTTTGGTAAAGGAGACTGAATTGATTATTACCTTTGTTAATGAAGGAGGCTCGTATAAAAATGCATTCGGGTATTATACATATCCACTGGCTACTCCTCCCCAATCAGCGGCTGATATTGATACTAAAACGATTGTATTCCCGAATGCGTCTTTCACTGGAAGTGGTGGAGGATTAGCTTCCGGTAATAAAGTGAAACTGCCGGGAAAGATCCCTGCCGGAACTGGTGTAGGCTTTTTTATTGTAGTGAATGGATGGAATGGAACAAGTATCTCTGAAACGGCTGATATTTTATTTTCCAATCCTGCTTTAAATGCTGGTACACCTGCCCAAAAGCAGCAAAGCGTACTTCTCAACTATAAGGACAAATATATTCTGGCTTTTGAAGACAAAAAACGCAGTCTTCCAGGATCAGATGATGATTTTAATGATGTGATGTTCTATATTACTTCATTGGTGCCGGATGCAGTAGATGATGAGGAAATACCACCTACGGAAGAAGAAGAAGATTGTGATAAGGATGGGGTGCCGGATGAAAATGATGCTTATCCGTGCGATGAAAAGCAAGCCTATGACAACGTGAGTGAAGGTACTCTGGCTTTTGAAGATTTGTGGCCAAGCAAAGGTGATTTTGATATGAATGACCTGGTTGTCAATTACAAGCACAATATTATTACCAATAGCCAGAACAAAGTAGTTGAATTAAAATCTACGTTTGACCTGATTGCAATGGGAGCCAGGTATAAAAATGGATTTGGCTTTCAGATTCCTAAACTTACCTCTTCCCAGATTGCAAGTATTACCAGTAGCCATGACAAAACGCTTCTGGAAAATGGCCAGGATAAAGCTACTATCCTCGTATTTGAAAATGCTTTTGATTTTGTGCCTTCTGGCCAGGATGCAATGATAAATACATATGCTCATTTACCTAAGGTAACTTGTGGTATTGTAACTATAAGTATTAAATTTAATACTGCTCTTACTATGCAGGAGTTAGGCTCTGCGCCATTTAACCCTTTCTTAATTGGCGATCAGAAGAGAGGATATGAGGTACATTTGCCAGGTTATTTACCTACATCTAAAGCAGATCTTTCTCTTTTTGGAACAAAAGACGATGCCAGCCTAGTAGCAGAAGGTATCTATTATAAAACGGCTGAAGGAATGCCTTTCGCCTTGCACCTGCCTGTAGGCAAATTTAAGTACCCCGTTGAAATGGCTGCCATTACGCAAACGCACCTCAAATTTACCCCATGGGCTATCAGTAATGGTACTACTTTTGCCGACTGGTATCTGGATCTGCCCGGGTATAGGGATGCAACAAAGATTTATAATCAATAAAATAGATATAGTTTTCAAAAGATTATTACAAAGCGCAACTATAATTAGTTGCGCTTTGTATTTTTACAGGCACCCTCTCAAGATATGGCTTAATATTTAGAATCTTGTTAATTTTTCATCCTCTATTTGTTTAAACACAAAGTTTTGCTAAACTTAAAGGCTTGACTTAAAATGTAAGTGTTTCGATCAAATCACTAAAAGTATGGTATTCGTTGTGTTTGGAGTGTCAGGTTCAGGTAAGACCACTATAGGCTCGTTGCTGGCAGAAACAATGGGCTGGAATTTTTATGATGCGGATAATTTTCATCCGGCTGCCAATGTGGAGAAAATGAGGCAGGGTATTCCGCTTACGGATGCCGACCGGATTCCCTGGCTGGATTCCTTACGAGAGTTAATAAAAAGATGTAAAGCCACACAGGAAAATGCAGTTCTTGCCTGCTCTGCACTTAGAGATTCTTACCGTAAATTTCTGCAAACTGGGGGTGATGTGCGATTCATTTACCTAAAAGGCGACTATAGCCTGATTGAGCAACGGTTAAAAATCCGCAAAGGCCATTTTATGAACCCAGGTTTGCTGATGAGCCAGTTTAAAACCCTCGAGGAACCTAAGGAAGATGTGCTAGTAGTAGATGTAGCGCCCACACCTGAAGAAATCGTACAAACTATTGTAAAGCAATTACCTGTTAATAAATAGGTTTGTTTATCATTCCTTTACAAATTCCGTATCAGAATATACTTTTAATAAAAAGACAAGCTAATTAATTGATAGTCTCTAAAAGCCTGTAGTATTTGCACATGCCCGAACCAACTGAAATTGAACGGATTAAAATTCACCAGCAAAAAATAAGACAGGTATTTGCTGAAGTAGGTAAAATAGTAGTAGGGCAGGAGTATATGCTGAACCGTTTGCTGATCGGCTTATTTACCAACGGGCATATATTACTGGAGGGCGTACCTGGTCTTGCCAAAACACTTACTGTAAATACCTTAGCTAAGGTATTACACCTGGACTTTCAGCGCATACAATTCACACCCGATTTATTGCCTGCAGACCTGGTGGGAACAATGATCTATAACCAGAAACTGGGAAACTTTGAAGTCAAAAAAGGTCCGATTTTTACAAACCTGGTATTAGCGGATGAGGTAAACCGTTCACCTGCCAAAGTACAATCCGCTTTACTGGAAGCCATGCAGGAGAAGCAGGTTACCATAGGTGATACTACCTATTACCTGGATAAACCATTTCTGGTGCTCGCTACCCAGAATCCGGTGGAACAGGAAGGAACATACCCTTTGCCGGAAGCCCAGGTCGATCGTTTTATGATGAAAGTGTTTGTAAGCTATTTAGACAAAACTTCTGAACTGGAAGTAATGCGCCGGATGTCGAATATGAGCTTTAACAGCGAAGTAAATATAGTGCTGGATAAGGCGGATATTTTTGCTATTCGCGACGAAATCAACCGGGTAAGCATTTCCGAAACACTTGAAAAGTATATTATTGAACTCGTTTTTGCCACTCGTATGCCCCTGGATTACGGCTTACGGGAAGAAGCGGCTTATATACAATTTGGCGTTTCGCCCAGAGCCAGTATCAATCTGAACCTGGCTGCCAAAGCTACCGCTTATTTTAATGAACGGGATTATGTATTGCCGGAAGATATTAAAGAGGTAGCACATGATGTACTCAACCACCGCCTCATTCTTAATTATGAAGCCGAAGCTGATGGTATCACCTCCTCCCAGATCGTGGATGTAATTCTGAAAAAGGTGGCAATAGGTCGCTAAACGGAAATCTATATCCAACAAAAGATATGATACCCATATTTTATTTTGTATTTATCTACGCTTAACAAATCCATAACATTCATTTTTTTGCTGAAAAAAGATATTGAGCGCATTAAACCCTGTTTAATTTTATCTCAATGTTAATAGCATCATGTAGTTAGTAACCTTTATTTAACATAGGTTTAATGATCAGCTAATAGTGCAAATCTAATTTTGCACCAAAACTGACACATGTTACAGCGATCTACATTAATTTTTTCAATCCTTTCACTTTTCTCCCTCTCACTTTTTGCTCAAACCGGTACTATTAAAGGTACTATTAAAGATGCCGCTACACAGGAGGCCATTATTGGTGCTAACGTGGTGATTGAGGGTACGACAACAGGTGCTTCTACAGATGTAGAAGGTAATTTTATCATTCAGAAAGTAGCGGCAGGAACGCACACGGTACTTGTAAGTTATATTTCTTACAAAACCAAGAAGATAGAGAACGTAAGGATAGAACCTGATAAAACAACTTTGATCAACACAGCCATTGAAGAGGATGTAGATCAGTTGCAGGAGGTGGTGGTAGTAGGAGCCAGACAAACAAACACAGAAGTAGCCGTAATTACAGAAATAAAAAGAGCGGAACAGGTTGCCGTAGGTATTTCAGCCCAGCAGATTTCCCGCTCCCTCGACAGAGATGCTTCTCAGGTGATCAGGCGGGTGCCAGGAATATCTATTACTGATGACCGTTTTGTATTGGTGCGTGGCTTGAGTGAACGCTACAATGCAGTAATGCTCAACGATGTGCTTACACCCAGTACAGAAGTAGATGTAAAATCTTTCTCTTTCGATATTATTCCAAGCTCTGCCATAGACCGCTTACTCATTTTTAAGTCTGCCGCTGCTGATCTTCCTGGAGAATTTGCTGGTGGTGTGATTAAAATCTATACTAAAACCATTCCGGATGGCAATAGTTTTACGTTTGGTTTATCTACTTCTTACCGCGATGGCACTACATTTAAAGATGTAACCTCTTACAAAGGTGGAAAACTCGACTGGCTGGGTTTTGATGATGGCACTAGGGCATTACCCGATAATTTCCCCAGAAGAAGTGCGGTAAATCAGGGTCCTACTGAATCAAACATCGCCCTGTTTCGTGCCTTTCCGCAGTATTTCAATATCAAAAATTCCAGTGCCATGCCTGATCTGCGGGCAAATATGGGCTTAACCCGCAGATTTAGCCTGGGCAATATGGAAGTTACCAATATTTCCTCCGTCAATTATTCCAATACACGCCAGTTTGCTGATATCAACCAATACAGATATCTGGCTTTTGATGCAAATCAGCAAAGAAGCGATACTTCCCAGATATATAATGATAAATCGTATTCCGAAAATGTACGACTGGGTGTAATGAGTAATTTTGGCTTTTTGATTAGCCCTACCAATAAAATCGAATTCCGGAATCTCTTCAACCAGATAAGTACGAAAGAAACAATTTTGAGAACAGGTGCCAATTCAGAAAATAGCCTGGATATAAATAATTATGCTTTCCGGTATGAAAGTAAAAGTTTGTATTCCGGCCAGATCAACGGCACACATAATCCTACAGATAATACTACTATTAAATGGACTGGCGGTTTTGCGTATACCCGCCGGGATGAACCTGATTTCAGACGTTTTTCTTCCAGCCGTCCCAGAGGGCAGGAAGAAATGGGATTCCGGATAGATGTTCCACAGACAGCAAATCCATCACTGGTACAGGCAGCCCGTTTTTATTCTGAGCTCAATGAGTATGTAATGACTGGCAGTGGAAGTATAGAAAAAAAGTTGAGTTTATTCGGACATGGCGATGAAGAAGAGCTTCAATCTAAATTCAGAGCCGGTGTATATGTTGAACGCAAAACCCGAGATTTTTCAGCCCGCTGGTTTGGGTATGTAAATCCAAAAAATACAGAAAAACCTAATTTGTCTCCAGAAGAATTCTTCGCAAAAGACAATATTTCAGCTAATTCTGATGGTTTATACCTGGCAGAAGGAACCAACTTTGACGATAGCTATGATGCACAAAACTTACTGACTGCCGGCTATGTGGGGGCTTATCTGCCTTTTAGCAGGAAACTTAATTTATCAGCAGGCTTTCGGGTAGAATATAACCACCAGCAATTACAAAGCCGATTAAGGGGTTCAGGAGCTGCTGTAGATGTAGATAATCCAATTGTAAGGCCATTACCTTCAGTCAACCTGGCCTATAATTTTTCGAATTTTGCGCTGGTTCGCCTGGCTTATGGTTTAACCTTAAATCGTCCGGAATTCCGGGAATTAGCTCCATTTTCCTATTATGACTTTGTTTATGATGTAAGCCGTACGGGAAATCCTAATCTAAAAACACCTTCTATTCATAATTTTGATGCCCGTTTTGAGTGGTACCCAACAGACGGAGAGATTGTCTCCATAGGTGCCTTTTATAAACGGTTCAATAATCCCATCGAAACGGTAGTCCGTTATGCAGGAAGTGGTACTTCTTTCACCTATGGTAATGCTGATCAGGCTACCAGTATAGGTGCCGAACTTGAAGTTAGAAAATCATTCCGCAATTTGTCCGGCATACCCTTTATCCAAAATATAACCTTATTGATGAATGCCTCCTTAATTAAGAGCGAAGTGGAATTAGGTTCTCAGTTTGTTGGCCAGGATAACAAACGCCAGTTACAGGGCCAGTCGCCATATTTAGTGAACGCCGGATTATATTACAATGACCAGGACAATGGCTTCCAGGTAAACCTGCTGTATAATGTAATAGGCCGCCGTATTTTCCAGGTAGGCGATAACCTGACTCCTACTATTTATGAAATGCCCCGCAATGTAATTGATCTGAATATAACCAAGAGCATTGGTGACCGCCTGGAAATACGGGCTGGAATACAGGATCTTTTGAATCAGCCCTTCCGGCTGATCCAGGATTCTAACCTCGACAGCGATATTACAGGTGTGGATGAATCTTATCAGAAGTATAGAAGAGGTTCATACAGTACGCTGGGTATCAATTATAGATTTTAATTTTTAATTATGAACCTAATCCAAAATTCAAAAACCAAACTGAGTAACATGAAAAACGTAAGTAAATTATTATCAATGCTATTTTTGGGCTTAATTCTATGGTCTTGTAACAAAGACGACGATGGAGGAGAACCAGATATTACTGACCCGGCCAACAGGGAAGTAGTTGAAGTGTCAGGCAGTATTATAGAAGCCACTACCTGGGAAGAAGGTAAAAAATATCTGTTAAAGGGTTTTGTTTATGTTGATAAAGGTGCAACCTTAACTATCCAGCCTGGTACGATTATCAAAGGGGATAAAGATTCTAAAGGTTCGTTAATTATTAAACCAGGCTCCCGTATCGTAGCAGAAGGCACCCAGCAAAAGCCTATTGTTTTCACTTCCAATCAGCCTAAAGGAAGCCGGGCAGCTGGCGACTGGGGTGGGTTGATCATCTTGGGAAATGCTATTGTAAATAAATCACCGTCCGTATTAGAAGGTGAAGGTACTTCTACATTTGGTGGTACAAATAATGCCGACAATTCCGGTGTATTGAAATATGTACGAATCGAATTTGCAGGTATTGCCTACGAAACAGACAAAGAAATTAATGCATTAACCCTGGGTGGTGTAGGTTCTGGTACTACCATCGATTTTGTACAATCTTCTTACAGTGGCGATGATGCCTTCGAATGGTTTGGTGGAGCAGTAAATGCCAAACACTTGGTCTCTTTCCGTACACTCGACGATGATTTTGATACAGATTTAGGTTACAGTGGAAATGTACAATATGGTGTTATCTTGAGAGATCCGGCTGTAGCTGACCAGTGTACTTGCTCTGATTCCAATGGTTTTGAATCTGACAATGATGGCCTGGGTACAACTGCTGCTCCCCAAACAACGGCTAAGTTTGCTAACATCAGCTTGTTTGTAGGGCCTGGCACCTTGAATTCTAAATACCGTTCAGCTGCCCGTATCCGTAGAAATTCTGCCATCTCTATTTACAATAGTGTGTTTACTGGTGGTCATCCTAAAGCAGGCCTGGAGTTAGAAGGTTCTGCTACGCAAGATAACTTTACAGTCGGAACTTCCGATTATGCAGGTATGATTTTATCTGGGTTTACTACACCAGTACTTCCTAATGCTGATCCGGTACTTGCCCGTTTGAAGGATGTTACAAGAGCCAATAATACTGAACTGGCTGCTGGTGATTTAAAACTGGATGCCGATTATAACAACCTGACGGCTCCAAAGTTCCTGCCTCAGTCTGGTTCTCCGCTGTTATCAGCAGGTGTTACATTACCAGCCGGATTTGAAACCGCTGCTTTTAAAGGCGCCTTCAATACCAGTGACTGGACAGAAGGCTGGACTAACTTCGATCCACAAAACGCAGAGTATTAACATATTTTTATAACAAACACCTTAAAACCTAAAAAAAGCCGGAGTTATTTCCGGCTTTTTTATTTATTTAACTAGGTAAATGTTTCCCATTCAAAACAATTTTGACTGGCAAGTAGTACTTATATAGATAACAGCTTTCTTATGTCCAAAAACGTGCTCATTACCGGAGGAACCGGCCTGCTAGGATCTCATCTCACCACATTGCTATTGCAGAAAGGGTATCAGGTTTCTTACCTGAGCCGGAATATCGAACCTATTCCGCATATAAAAACATATCAATGGAATGTAGAAGAAGGAACTATTGATACCAAAGCCATTGAGCAGACAGATTATATTATTCACCTGGCCGGAGCAGGAGTGGCCGATAAACGATGGACGAAAAGCCGTAAACAGGAAATTATGGAAAGCCGTACTAACTCAGCTGCTTTACTATTCAATGCCTTGAAAACAACCAAACACCAGGTTAAATCAGTTATTTCTGCTTCTGCCATAGGGTATTATGGTTTTGATACCGGCAGTCAATGGGTAGATGAAAATACCCAGCCTGGGGATGATTTTCTGGCCGAGGTGGTGCAAGCCTGGGAAAGTTCTGTACAGCAGATAGCGAGTCTGGGCATCAGGGTAGTGAATTTACGGATAGGAATCGTGCTGAGTGAAAAAGGAGGAGCACTCGCTAAAATCACGCAGACCATAAAAGTAGGTGCAGGTGCTCCTTTGGGAACTGGCAAACAATATTTCTCCTGGATTCACATTGACGATATTTGTAGGATTTTTATTCATGCCCTGGAAAACGGACAAATGCAAGGTATTTACAATGCAGTGGCTCCGCAACCAGTAACCAATGAAGAACTTACACATCAAATAGCAGAAGTGTTGGATAAGCCTTTGGTGCTTCCTCATGTGCCAGCTTTTGCACTCAAACTGGCACTGGGCGAGATGGCATCTGCTGTTCTGGGAGGAAATAAAGTAGCCAACCAGAAACTACTCACCACCGGATATAGATTTGAGTTTCCTGAACTCAGACCTGCGTTAGAAGATTTACTGAAAGAATAAGTTGTATTGTTTGTTATATCAACCCTCTGTTTGAATTTATTTCTAAGTAAAATCTACATTGTAGAGAAACTGGAGTTGTTTATCATTCACACTGGGAGGTACTATACGAAGCAGCATATCCCGGATAGCGGCCAGTAATGGATTTTCTACCTGAGCCATTTTTCCAACCTGCCAGGAAGTATTTACAATTTTGGTGGTGCGGTTCACCCGTTTGTGTTCAAATACCTGGAAAGCCTCTTCTACAGTGCTACTGTTTTTGATACAATTAGCGAGTACAATTGCATCTTCTATGGCCTGGCAGGCACCTTGTCCCATATTGGGAGTGGTAGCATGCGCTGCATCGCCGGCTAATACTATCTTACCAAAGGCAAATTGTTTAATAGGTTTAATATCAATAATATCATTATGAATGAGCTGGCTGTCGTGGGTGAGTGCTAATATCTGTGGGACTGGCGCATGATAATCCTTGAAATTTTGTATGAGATCATTCACCGAAAAAGCAGCCAGGTGTTTATCTGCCTGGGCAGCATTCAGGCAGGCAAACCAGTAGATACGTTTTCCGGATAAAGGCACAATTCCAAATCTTCCTTTGGTTCCCCAGGTTTCGGTGGCTTTTGCCGGATTAAAATGTTCTGGCTGTGTATCAATAACCGCCCGCCAGCAGGTATAGCCGGCATAACGTGGTTTGCTTTGAGGTAATAGTTGCTGGCGGATTTGTGAATGAATCCCATCCATGGCAATCAGGCAATCTGCATAGGAAGTAGAGCCATCTTTAAACCTGATCTCAACTTCCTTGGAGTTTTGGACAACAGTTGTACAGCTTTTCCCAAGTTCTAGTGTGTGAGGTGCCAGATGTTGCAGTAAAATAGTATGTAAGTCGGCCCGGTGAATAGTAAAATTATCTGTTCCGAATTGTTTGCTTACTTTAAGGCTGTCCGTTTTGGTGATAAGTTTTCCCTGCTGATTAAGGATTTCAAACGAAGAAAGTACATTTCCCGCTTTTAGAATATCTTGCCCAATACCGATGTCCAAGAGGGCTTTGATAGCATTAGCTGCTAATCCTAGTCCAGCACCTAATGGCTTTAGGTGAGGTGCGCTTTCAAATACTTTCACATCATGTCCTTGTTTCTGTAATGCAATGGCGGTGCACAATCCTCCTATGCCACCCCCGATTATGGCTATATTTTTCATAGTGATTAATAATTAGAACAAATGTACTAATATTTGTAATTAGAACAAATGTTCTATAATTATTATTTTACTTTACCTGGAAGTAACGATATACTATTAGAATGTATAAATTCAGACAGATATAGTATAAAAATCAATATTGTGTGGTATTAATCAATTTCTTACCTTATTACTTGACACAAAAAGATAGCGTTGGGTTACATACATCTTAAAATTCTCATTCAGTCTCAAAAATTATAAAATTATGCAAACAACTTTATCTGAAGGATTAATTAACAAAAGTGAACTTATCAGTGAGATCATTAAGCCAACCCGAAGACGTAAGCGGTTCTTCAATTATATACTAGGTTGTGTTGACAATCATTATAGTGTTAGCATCACAGCGCAAGCAAGTTGCCAGAAGGAAAGAAAGTTGCGGGCTGTTTTCTCATAGCGGGTAGCTAGCCTGCGATAATGTTTCAGGCGATTAAAAAACCGCTCTACTTTATTTCTATCGGCATACAAATTCTCATCATATGCTCGTTTCTCTAGCCGGTTAGCTTTTGGTGGAATCACTACCTGAGCTCCTGCCTGTTCAATAAAAGCAATCAACACATCACTATCATAGGCTTTATCGGCTACTACAGCTCCTGTGCACTCACCTTCGAGTAAACAGGCAGCCATTTGCAAATCATGGACTTGTCCGGCTGAGAGCATTACGCGCCTGGGATTTCCCAAGGCATCTACTGTGACATGTATTTTACTGCTGTAGCCACCTCGGCTTCGGCCTAAGGCTTCATCAGTTTGTCTATACTTTTTTTTGACCGGCTGCATGCTGATGAGCACGTATAATGGTGCTATCAAGTAGTATCCAATCCAAGTCAGGCTCTTGTAAGGCCCCAAATACTTGTTGCCAGATTCCTTTTTTACTCCACCGGTTAAAGCGTTGAAATACTGTATTCCACTTGCCATATCGTTCCGGCAAGTCTCGCCAAGGAGCTCCGCTACGGGCTATCCACAGCACAGCCTGCACAAATTGGCGGTTGTCTTCTCCACTTCGTCCCGGATCAGTTGCTTTGCCGGGTAGCAAAGGGGCAATCTTCAGCCATTGATCTTCTCGCAACTCATATCTTCGCATCGTTTTTTATAGCTAAGTTCTTCACTTCTCACCTATATGTCAACACGACCTAGATTTAGTATTTTTTTATGTAATATTTATAGGGATTGGTATAGTTTGGGAAATTTCTGCTCTTATTTCTACAGATGCATCCGATACTACTACGCTTTCTGATTCATTATTATTAAATTATTTACTACCCTCTATTATGCTTGTAGCTTATTATACTTTTTTTGAATACAAGTTCGGTAAAACGATTGGGAAAATGATAACGAATACCAAAGTAGTCAGGAAGGATGGAGGAAAGCCTACCTTGAAAAATATCCTGGGTAGATCTTTTGCCCGTTTGATTCCTTTCGAACCTTTGTCTTTAATCGGCTCTCATTTACCTGTAGGGCTGCATGATAGTATAGCTGACACATTAGTAGTAGATGATATTGCCTTATATAATATAGAGAAGGCTAAAGAAAAAACTGAAGAAAGCTTCTAAGTTTACTGTTTAGCGTATCAAATATAAAAGAGGTTGCTTGGGTACAGGCAGCCTCTTCTTATTTTTTACAAAATGCATGAATTAATCCGGGACGTATATTCGACAGTTGAGTGTAGTTTTGATGCATTCCGGTAAAGTGATAATTTGAAGAATAATTTCCAGGATGCAACTTCGGGTATATAAGAACAACAATCCCACATGAAAAAAGTATTTCTTAGCATTGTCCTCCTTGTTGGATTGATGCTACAAACAAAGAGCCAGACACTCACCCCCGAACAATTACAAGCCGACTTTGATCTATTCCGCAAAGCCCTGCATGAAGTGCATCCGCAACCTTATTTGTACACTTCTAAATCAACGTTTGATTCCTTATTTACAGCCACCAGAGCCAGGCTTAACCAGCCTATGTCGCAACAGGGTTTTTATACTAGTATGACACCCCTGATTGCTGCTTTGCATGATGGGCATATGAAATGGATCGTTTCCGGGAAAGACCAGCATTACCCTTTTTTTACCGATCAGTTATTTCCACTGCAACTCTATTTTACAGGAAAGAAAGCCTGGATTAGCGGAAATTATGGCAGTACAGAAGTTCCTTTAGGTGCAGAGGTTTTATCTATTGATGGAAAGCCAGTGTCTGATATTATCGAGCAACTATTGCCCAATATCACTTTTGCGGATGGCTTTACCATGCAGGGAAAATACGAAGAATTGAACCATTTTTTCTCCGGCTATTATGCAACTTATATAACTGCTTCACCAACGTATGAAGTAATTTTTCAGGATGGAATAGTGCAAAAGACAATTACCCTTCCGGCCGTAACAGAAGAAATGGTAAAAACATATACAGAAAAAAACAAACCAGCCTCTCAACCGCCCTTCCGCCTTACCTATCCCTCCTCTAACACAGCCATTCTGACGATTGAGCGATTCTGGTCTGGTAAAAATGAGCCAGACTATTCGAAATTTCTGAAGGAGACTTTCCGGCAAATAGAAGAAAAACAAATTCAGCATCTTGTGCTCGATATACGCAATAATGAAGGAGGGGAAGAAAAGTATGGAATAGAATTGTATGAATATCTGGCCAAGCAGTCTTTCCATTATTACGATCATATTAAAGTAGCCCGTAAAGAGAAAATATCTTTTGCTGCCTGGCGGCCTGGTATTTATGATAAACTCTTGCGAAAACTGCTCGTGAAAAAAACAGCAAATGGCTATGTGTTTAATTATCCCAAAGCGCTGAAAACTACTACATCCAAGCGGAATGCGTATAAGGGCGATCTGCTTATACTGGTGAATGGAAACAGTTTTTCGGTAACTACTGAGTTCTCAGCCAGAGTGCATGCAGATAAACGGGCAACTTTTATCGGACAGGAAACTGCCGGAGGCTACCGGACTAATAGTAGTGGACTGTTTACCATTGTTCAACTCCCAAATTCAAAAATTGATCTGGGTATTCCTATGTTTGGTTTTCAAATGGCCAATGTTCCGGCAGAAATACAGCATGGACAAGGCATTGTTCCGGATTATATAGTTACGCCTGCGATAGAGGATATTATAAAAAAGCGTGACAAAGTGATGGAATATACCTTACAATTGATTGGCAGTAAAGCTGCTGTTTTGCCTGCAAGTAAATAATAGTTAGTAGTTAATCAATCATATACTTAATGCAAAATGCCACAGGAGTGTGGCATTTTGCATTTTATAACTTATATCAGTTATAGCATTACATAGATCAATTGACCACTGATCACTGACTTATACCTGAACCCAGGCTTGTTTGCGATGGCTTTCTATGATTTTTTCACACAGCACTAGTTCTCTCAAACCATCGGCAAATGTAGGATATGTAGGATTGGCCGGTTGTTTTCCTGCCCGTACGGCCTGATACACTTCCTTAAATAATTGTTTGGAAGTATCCGGGAAACCTTCGTTGTGTCCGCCAGGGAAAGAGATTAAACCGGCGCTTTCGCGGTGAACCAGCGCCGGATCACGCATCAGCAGTTCGTTGGCAGTATCCCGTTTCCCGATCCACAGGTTATTCGGTGATTCGGAGCACCAGCTGAGGGTTTCTTTAGAGCCTGAAATTTCCAGATTGATCCGGTTTTTACGTCCGGCAGATACCTGGCTTACGGTTACTACCCCTCTGCTGCCATCATCGAATTTAAGCATCACGGTAGCATAATCTTCCGTATTGATGGGAACTTCCTGATAATCCTCAGGCTGCAATAGTTTACCGGAATAGGTTTCTATAGGTTTGGTCGGTTTTTTACGGTTAGGGTGAATGGTAGCAAAATCAGCCATTACCGCCGTGATATGCAAACCGGAAATATATTCGATCAAATCCATCAGGTGAGAGCCAATATCGGCAATGGCACGGGATTCTCCGGATTTGTCTGGTTCTAACCGCCAGTTATAATCTGTTTCGTAGAAAAGCCAGTCTTGCAGGTAGGTTCCAATAATGGAATGTACACGGCCTAATTCGCCTTTTTCGCGCATTACCTTCATTTGACGTACCAAAGGATAATAGCGGATGTTGAAATGCAAGGCATTCACCAAACCGGATTTTTCGGCAAGTTCCACCAGTTCTTTTGCTTCAGCAGCTGTGTTGGACAAAGGTTTTTCGCAAACCACATGTTTTCCGGCTTGTAAAGCACTTTTTGCCATGGGGTAGTGTAAAAAATTAGGTGTACAAATGTGTACACATTCAATCTCCGGATCGGTTAACATGGCATTAAAATCTCCGTAAGATTTTCCAATTCCCAGGCTCTGGGCTTTGGCTCTGGCATAATCGTCGCTAAAATCATTAATGGCGACTACTTCTACATCAGGAAGGCGGCGGAGGGCTTCAATGTGGGCCGGACCAATAAATCCAAGCCCAGCAACGCCCACTTTAATCTTTTTCGTCATATTAAGATAAGTAAGGTTAATCTGGACTTTAAAGGTATTGTTTTTAGAATTACCTGCAAACAGATTTTTTGAATTTGCAGACCCAAAGGGAGAGAGCCTCATAAAGGCAGCAATTGAGCAAGGAATATATACTTTTATTTCAACCATTCAACAATCAAACTATCCAGCCATGCAACCTATTCTCCCAGCCATACTTTGAAATCTCCGGCTTTAATGCGGCTCACCAGTACTTCTTCTTCGAATGCCGGACGTAGCTGAATTTTGAGTTTATTATTGAAATACAGATGCACTTTTTCTATGGACCGTAGTTCAGCAATGATCTGGCGGTTGAGCCGGAAAAAACGCTTGGGATTCACCATTTTATCAAGTTCGTCGAGGGGATAATCCACCATGTATTCGCGGTTGTCATGGCTTTTGATAAAGGAAATTTTATTCCTGGTGAAGAAATAAGCAATTTCGTCTGTTTCGATGGCAAACAAGCGCTGCCCTTGTTTGATCATAAACCGGTCTCTGTAGGTGGTAATCTGAGTAGTTTGCGGCAAGGGTGCCGATAATTGGGTAATAAGGTTCGCTAAGGAACTTTGCAAAAAGTCGGGCTGCGTAGAAAGGATTTGTTTCAGTTGCTGTAATTTGTTGAGCGCTCTGCGGAGATCTTCTTCTTTAATTGGTTTCAGCAGATAGTCGATACTATTCACCCGGAAGGCTTTGATAGCATATTCATCATACGCCGTCGTAAAAATCACCGGGCAATTTACTGTTACCTGGTTGAATATCTCAAAACTTTGTCCATCAGAAAGCTCTATATCCATCAGGACCAGATCCGGGCTGGAGTGGGTTTGCATCCATTCTACAGATTCTTCTACGCTGCCGATAGTTGCCAGCAGCTGGGCATCAGGTTGAACATCGGCAATCATCCGCTGCATTTTCCGGGCAGTGAGTTCTTCGTCTTCAATAAGCAGTATTTTCATAGGATGCAGGGCTTGGCTGAACACTGGAGGGAATAAGCGGAATAGTTACCTGAAAACAATCACCGGTCTGTTTTACCAGAATATCCGGCTGTTTGAGTAACTGGAATTTCCGGGCTATATTCTTAAGTCCGGTCTGGCTGGAAGGCACCAGATTGGTTTTTTTGCGCAGGGTATTGAGTACATGCAGGTTATTCACTTCATCGGTAAAAATCCGGATCAGCAGGGGTTTCGATGGCGTAACTGCGTTATGTTTCACGGTATTTTCAACCAGCAGTTGTAAGGTAAGCGGAGGCAACTGGAAGGAATAATAGGCTTCATCTACCTCTATGTGTACATCAATTCCTTTTCCAAACCTGGTTTGCAGCAAATGTACATAGGCTTCAATAAAATGGAGTTCGTTTTCAAGTGTTGTCAGCGAACTCTCATTGGTATGGAGTACATAGCGGTAGACAGAAGATAATTCTTCTATGAATCGTTCTGCCCGTTTGGGGTCTTCACTCACCAGAGAAGAAAGCGTACTTAAGCTATTGAACAAAAAATGAGGATTGATCTGCGATTTAAGTGAATCCAGCTGGCTTTGCAGGTTTTCTTTTTTGAGCTGTTCCGCTTCATAATAGGTAGCCCACCATTGTTTATACAAATATTTGCCTTCATAAATGGCAGCAATAGGTACGGTAAATAAAAAAGGCACCAGCAGATTGATCCAGTAGGAGCGTGCCGATATAGGATAGCCCCAGAATAAAGTTACATCATACAGATAGGTTATTCCTATGCGCATAATTATTGTGCTCAATACATACCAGGAAAAAATGTACAGAATCCGGTATTTTGTTTGAGTGAGCTGCGGATACCTTTTTCGGGCCAGTATAATTCCCAGGCGGCTTACTTCCCAGAAGGACACACACTCGATCAGGCTGAAAAATAATCCCTTCCAGACACTGATATTATTTCCATTATTTTCGGGAAGATAAAAAATAAAATTACCTAAAATTGCTACCAGAGGTACGCCTACCAAACGCAGCCATTTGTCATTCAGTTTCTCCATTTTCCATCCAGCATAGTAAGTAAATATACAGCAAATTCATCGGCCTTCAACCAACTATATACCCAACTGACAGAAAATCCCACCCGGTTGCTGGAAATGAGGACTCAAATTGATTGCAACCTATGCTCAACCTTAATAATATTCTGCCATAATAAAAAAGCGTTATTTCCTGCAAATCCGCTCTCTTGCCCATCATTTACTTCAATCACTATCCAATTGCCTTCAACAGTTTTAGCCACATCTATTACTAAGAAACAAACCAAAATACGTTTAGATACTTCATCCGCTAATTTTAATGCTTGTTCTCTATCTTTATCAGATAAATCATAATAAGAAGTATACCAATAGCGGCCAATACTGACTAGTTGCTGTTTCCAGTAAAACAATCTGAATTCAAAGCTGCTAGGGATACGATCAGCAACTGAATTTTCTACAACTTGTAAGGATATATATTGACGGCAAACCATTTTTTGCCAATGAAGCATGGGATCATACTGCCAGTGAATAAGTAAATGCTCAAACTGCTCTGCGTTTTCTATTATACTTAAGCTCTTTTTATGTTTATGGGTCTGCCTTTCGCCTTTTACAAAAATGGGCCATTCAAAGTCTTCCTCTACTGTTTTAGCACTTGGAAGATTTGTATATACCATACTATAGGGCGTTAAATCAGCGATCAGGGGATACCAGACTGGAAGTAACGAACAGCGTTCATGCTCATCAGGTGAATGTATTAAAGTGATTTCTTCAGCAAGTAATTCATGATAAATTTGATGGTACTTTTCTATCGCGCCTATTCTGGCTATAGTAGGTTGATTAGGTGAGTAAAACGCAGATTGTACATTAAAAAAATTACGAAAATCAAAATCATAAATTCCCAGCCCGGTAGATTGAATTATAAACGGTAGCGTTCCCTCAACTATAAAGAAGTCATCAATGCTGAGCGATTGGGTTAGTTGCATATATGTCTTTTGAATGGTCTGAATAAAAAGTCATATTCTGTTTCATATATAATAAAATATTTTCAGAACCCACCAGCGTTTCCACCAGTTGCTTCGTCAGGGATAGAGAAGTCAACATTCAACCAACCATTCTCAATCACAATAAATTATGAAAACGACACAAGTTTCCCTTCAGCTACTATGGATATCCCTCATCTGTAGCTTACTACTCTCCAGTTGTGAAACCGATTCTGGTAAACCTACACCTGCCACCGGCTGCCGGATTCAAAAGTACACCGCTGTTATTCAGCAGCCTGGTTCACAACACGTGCAAAATGAACAAGCTATTTTTACTTATGACAACGAGGGTAAACTTATTAAAGCAGATTCCTCATGGACTATTAGTGGCGGAAGCAGTGGCTTGGATAATGGAAATAGCTCTACTGTGGCTACCTATACCTATAATGCAGAAGGTTTTTTAACAGCCGCTAACTCCCAGACGGTCAGGCAAACAATGATCGGAACTGGAAACACCAAAACCGATCATAGGTCCTTAAATACTACTTTTACCTATACCCAGGGTAAACTTACAGGGTATTTGGCAAATAGTGTTTCTTTTTACGGACTAGCAACTAATGTTACTGGCACCTTTGAATATGATGCAGCCGGAAATGTGGTGAAACAAACGGCTGTGAATACCTATACCTACGACCCAAATGTGGTGAAAGAAGTACCTGGGTATCCCAGCGGCTGGCAACGTACTTGGATATATACCGATAAGCAACTTACAGATTATATAGAAAAAAGAGGAGCTGCGGAAACACATCCGTATACCATTCAGAATGGCCTCGTCACCAAAGCTACTTATCCGGAAAGTTATACT